>NZ_JAUEYJ010000009.1:0-252837 GCF_032489615.1 Bradyrhizobium sp. SZCCHNR1051
CGCTACGACCGCCCAGATGGGCACATCAAACCGCCCGAACGAACTCAGATCTGGATAAAACTTGGGGGCAAGGTCAATTGTGAGCGCGACCTCTCGGATAAGCGGCATCGCATTGAACATCGCGTTTTCTAGCAGTCTTATCTCTATCAGCATCACATGAGGAACGTCACTCGGCGCAGACCGTCTAATACTCGAGGAGTCTCCGTATGCCCGCCGACCTCCTCTCTTCTCAATAATTTTCAGATTCGAATGCGATGTCGGCGCACAACACGCGATCAACCCTTCATTCATTGGACGCTCAAAGCACCCCCTACAAAGGCCTGAAGCATAGGGACTCCCCCGCACCTCTCGATCGCCTCAGCTTCTAGCTGGAGATCCGCGAAGAGTGCGGATCACCATCATCCCAAGATCCGGAAGAGTCCATGACGCGTTTGGAATATTGGCAGCACCTCCTCAGCTACGAAATACTCGTCGCGTTCAGCCGTAGACGCCGGACTAGATGCGTTGGCCACCCAGCCTTGGTCAGTAACTCGCTTGGAAAGACCGACTGCAATTTCCCTCAGCTTAGCCAACAGCCCTGTGAGGAGCAATTGGGTCGATAGACGACTCGTACGCGACGAACGTGGATTTTCGAAGAGAATCTGGACGCCCCCTCGGATTGAATCATTCAAACACTGCCGGTCTGACGCCTATTTCGCAGGAACGAGGAACGGCGAATGTGTGGCCGGCTTCAGCGTTGGTGTAGGCAACAAGCCACTTTCGGCTAGACGTCCATACATTCTCGCGAAGTAGCTGCGGTCGAGCACCGGATATGGCTGCCCCAGTCGTTCGCGGAAGCGTTTGGAATTTTCGACACCGAACCGTGGCCAATCGTGATTGTCGACCTTCACGTTATCGATCATATCTGTCAAAGGCAGGAGAACATTGTCGCTCCCCGATTCAAGCTTTCGGACGAAGGCCGCGTGCCACTCGTCCCACGAAACGAGCGGCGCTTCATACCCGAACTCATCAAAATGGCCGAACATATCTTCCCATTCCAACACTTCGGGATGGACAAGATGAAATGTACGGCCAATCGCATCTTCTTGCAGCGAGAACATCACCAGCATCCGAGCGACATCGTCTACGGTGCCGACGGGATAAGCTGCGCGCCGGCGCGGGGCTAAGCCGAGATCGATGCACCCCTGGACAAACTTGGTGAAGAAGTCCTCCGGATTGCAAATCCCGGTATGCTGATGGCCAAGAACGTTGCCTGGCCGATAGACCACGACGGGTACGCCCCGTTCAGCGGCAAGACGACAGAGGCCTTCGGCAACCCATTTGCTCTCTGTGTAGGACGATGAATGTCCGACCGGAGGTGGAAGCGGATCTTCTTCGGCAACGAACGTTGCGCCGGTTCCAAAGGCTCCCACGTTGACGAACAACGTCGAAACGTAGTGGACGGTCTTGAGACGATGACGAGTCGCCAAGCGCAAGACCTCTTCGGTTCCGAGGACGTTTGCGGTCTTTAAGACCGAATATGGCCGAACAAAGTTTACGCGTGCTCCGCAGTGATATATTGCGTCGAGACGACCAGCCAGAACCTCGTAGTCGGCGGCTGGCACGCCTAGCCTGGGCTTCTCCAGGTCACCTGGAACGACAACGAGCCGACCAGGCTTCGGAGCTGGCAATCGGTTGCTTCGTAATGTCTCCAGCAATCGTTGCTCCCCTTCCACCGGATCGACAGCCCTGACCAAGCAATAGACGGTCGCTTCCGTCTGCTGAAGAAGTTCCGACAACAGGAACGCACCGAGAAATCCAGTAGCACCGGTAAGCAATACTGCTGTTGCTTTTCCGGGCCGGGCCGCGGGAAGGCCGGATGCTCGAATTGCCGGATCCAGAACCACTTCCGCGGAAAGATCGACCGCGGATCGAATTCCTGCTGCGTCAATCAGTGCTGCCAATTTGCGGATGGTTGGCGAACCGAAGAAATCCGTTATCTTGATTGGCGCGTCGCTCAGTGCGCGAAGATGTGGCAGCATTTGTGCCGCAAGAAGCGAATGGCCGCCGACTGACTCGAAATTATCATCCAGACCGATCTGGTTGCAGCCTAAATGGCTCTGCCAAATCCCCGCGACGGCTCGCTCGCGTTCGGACATAACTACGTCCGCGATATTGTCCGACACATCGATCGGATCGACTTCCGGAGAGTATGTTCCTTCTGCGGCATAACCTGGCTCTTCGCCACTCGATCCGGGGCCGATAGCTTTGCCACGGTTGACCCAATAGCGCTTTCGCTGGAAAGGATAGGTCGGCAGCGATTCTCGCTGTGGAGTGCCAGCCCAGGTCAGGGATTTCAAGTCGATGGTTACGCCAGACTGCCACAATCGGCCGGCTGCCCCTAGCAAGCTTTCGAAGTCGGTACGCGGATCATTAGGGTGCCGCAACGATGGTATGGCATTCGGGCGTGATTCCGCATGCTGTGCCCCGGCCAGTGTGCAGAGCGTATTGCCTGGTCCAACCTCGAGCAAAACCGTACCCAGCTGAGAAAGGGCTGTGCGAACCATGGCTTCGAATTGAACGGGTGATCGAAGTTGTCGGGCCCAATAGCCGGGATCTGTTGCTTCTTCGGGTCTGATCCAATTGCCGGTAAGGCACGAGAGATAGGGAATTGTCGGAGGTGAAAGGTGGTATTCAGCCACGGTCCTTGTGAAACCGTCGAGATAGGGATCAACCAAATAGGAGTGGCTTGCCATTCGCACGGGCAAGACGCGGCACGTGACCCCGCGCTGCGCCAACTTCTCGCTGAGCGCTTCGAGATCGCCGTTGAGTCCAGAGACGAGGCACAATTCAGGGGCGTTTACCGCTCCTAAGGATAGCTTATCGCCAAGGAACGGCTTGATCTCAGATGCGGAAAGAGGAACGCCCATCATACGGCCTTCCGGAATGAGATCGAAAAGGCGCCCCCTCCTTACGCTCAAGCCTAACGCATCGGGTAGCGACAAAACTCCGGCCAAGCACGCGGCAACATACTCACCGAGGCTATGACCGAGCATGGCGTCGGGCTTGACGCCCCAAGACTGCCAAAGCATGGCAAGGGCGTATTCGACGGTGAAGATAGCCGACAGCACGTGCGGCACTGATTCCCGATCCACCTCGACGCCTGGATAACGAGATGGAAACAAGTAGTGTCGAACGTCCATACCAAGACGCTGCAACACAATAGAGGCGCATAGATCAACCTGCTTCCGAAATTCCGGTTCACTGTCATAAATGTCGAGTGTCATGTCCGGATACTGGGTGCCGACCCCGGGAAACATGAATACGATCCGGGGCTTCGACCCATCGGAAGTGACCACCTGTGCTGGCTCACGCAAGGCGCGCGCTGCGCTGGCGGCGTCTGCGGCCACGACGAAGCGTCGCGATTGCAGTCTCGACCTCCCCTCTGAGAGGGTGAAGGCCACGCTTGCAAGGTTCTGATCAAGATGTTCATCGATGTGGTTGGCGAGACGCCCCGCCACCGCATCAACCGCCTTTTTATTGTGCCCGGATAATACGAGCAATTCGTGCGGTCGGTGCCGCGGGTTAACAACGGCTCTTGGCGGAGCTTCTTCGAGAATAACATGGGCATTGGTGCCGCCCACCGCAAACGCACTGACGGCGGCTCGGCGCGGCCCATCAACAGATTTCCATTCCTGGGGTTCTGTTGGCACATAGAAGGGAGATGTATCGAGCTTGAGTTCGCGATTCGGCTCTACAAAATTCGCCTGTGGCGGGATACATTTTCTTTCGAGCGCCAACACCGCCCGGATTAGTCCAGCCGCGCCGGCTGCGGCATCGAGGTGCCCGATATTGGCCTTTAACGAACCCAGAGCGCAGAAATTCCGGCGTTTCGTGCGGAGACGAAAGGCATCTGTCAATGCGGACACCTCGATGGGATCTCCAAGACGCGTACCGGTACCGTGCGCCTCGACGTATCCGATTGTGTCTGGATTTACCGCGGCCATCGTGTGTGCCGCGATGATAGCCCGCATCTGCCCTTCTGGGTTAGGTGCTGCGAAGCTGACCTTATTACGTCCGTCATTGTTGATTGCCGCAGCTCGGATTACCGCTCGGACGTTGTCGCCATCGGCGATCGCGTCGCTCAGCCGTTTCAACGCGACAATTGCGCACCCCTCGCCCGGAACCGCTCCGTTGGCAGCGGCATCAAATGGACGACAACGGCCATCAGGCGAGAACATCGCTCCTTCCGGCGCCAAGTAACCGGCGCTCAACGGCACTCGTATTGTAACGCCCCCTGCGAGCGCGATATCACAATCGTGCGAAAGCAGCGCCTGACATGCCAAATGCGTTGCGACCAGCGATGTGGAGCAAGCCGTCTGGACGGTGATGGCCGGACCTCGAAGATTGAGCTGATAGGCCACCTGTCCCGTGATGAAGTCCTTGTCATTGTAACGCCATGCGTAATGGACCAGGGGCGACCGTGCGAATTCCTCGTTAGTATAAAGATTAAAGATATAGCGGTTCATATAGCAGCCGCCATAGACGCCGATCATTCCTTCGAATCGGTGGGGGTCATAACCAGCGTCCTCGAGGGCCTCCCAAGCGCATTCCAAGAACACCCGATGTTGCGGATCAAGCATCGTCGCCTCGCTCCGGCTAATGCCAAAGAACTCCGCGTCGAATTGATCGGCATCGGTGAGCACCGCCGCGGCTGGAACATAGGCCGGATCACCATAAAGCTGGCGTGGAACTCCGGCACCATCCAATTGGGCCGGGTTGAACCATGTTACCGATTCAATCTTTCCGTAAATGTTGTGCCAGAGCTCGTCGGTCGTCCGCGCTCCAGGGACACGCACTGTCATGCCGACGATTGCAATCGCCTCTATATCCTCGTAGTTCATGCTGGCGCTCCTGTTGTACTGGTCCGCTTTCGTCGGCTGCGTGAAGCAGCGAGGCGGCGCTCCGCCGCTTCCGCAGCGCGCGACGCGGAGCTGTTATTGGCCTCTTGTGGTTCAGCGCGCGCCGCGAATGCGGTGGCGAGTGTCGCGACCGTCGGATGGCGGAAAAGATCCACGAGAGAGACATCCCCAACGCGGTCGATTAGAAGACTCCGAACTCCAACAATCAGTACGGAATTTCCACCAAGGCTGAAGAAATTGTCGTTCCGGCCGACTCTATCGATCTCCAGAACCTCTCGCCAAATCGCCGCGATCTTCTCTTCGAGATCGCCGAGCGGCGCCATATCCTCCTCGTTAACATTGTGATTCACGACTGGATCTGGGAGCGCCTGCCGACTAATCTTTCCGTTGGGCGTCTGCGGCAGGGCGTCAATCCAGACAAAGTCCGAGGGGACCATGTACTCCGGTAAGGTGCGCGAACAGAACGTACGCAGTTCAGCAACAGTTGGTGGTGCATGCCCGGCAACAATCTCGCCGTAGGCAACAAGTCGCCGTCCATCGCCATCTCCACGCACGTCACAAACGACACGTTTGACGGCTTCGTGCGCACCGATCGCAGCCTCGATTTCGCCCAGCTCGATGCGTCGGCCTCGTAGCTTGACTTGGTGGTCAACTCTTCCGAGGAACTCCAGGTCCCCGGATGGAAGCCATCGGACCAAGTCCCCGGTGTGATAGAGCCGCCCATGACCGTCGCCTGAGAAACGATCTGCCGTAAACCGTTCGCTGGTTAGTTCAGGCCGAGCATGATAACCGTCAGCGACGGCTCCGCCTGCGATCATCAATTCACCCGCTACGCCGATAGGAACTGGCCGCATCGCGGCATCGACGACATAGGTACGATAGCCCGGCAGCGGTCGCCCGATCTTTGGCGCCTGATCGGGCGACACAGCGCAAGACGTTGCCCACACGGTAGCCTCAGTCGGCCCATACATGTTGTGAACCGTGCCACCAACGGCATTGGCAAGGGCAGAAGCCAAATCCGGCGGCAGTGCTTCGCCGCCGACGAGGAGCCGGTGCAGATGTTGCATCTGATCGCCCGATCCACGCTCCGCTAATAGCATGCTGGCAAGGGTGGGCGTGCACTGGATATGACTGACATCATGACGTCGCATATCGTCGATAACGCTGCTGCCACCTTGGTACGTCGTCTCGTCTGCCCCCCGCTTGGTCAAGTACAATTCTCTAGCTGAGGCCAGGTGCGGCAAGGCCTCTAGGACGAGTCTGTCGTCGATGCCGAAATCGATGAGGCACCCAACTTCGTCGACACCGATCTCAGACAGCTTTGCCACGGTCGTCGCGGCGTCGCCGATCGAGCCGAGGAGTCCATATTCTGCGAAGAACCGCTCGAACCCAAGGTCAAGCAAGCCCTCCAGTTCTTGCTCTGGGAGATCTCGTATATTGACCCCGCGGGCGACGCCTAAGCCCGCCATAAGATCATATGAAGAGCGGATGTAATCTTTGAGGGGTTGGCGCACCAAGTCTTTCACTAGGTGCACGTCATTGCCCACGAAGGTGTGTACCATCAGGGTGACATGTCCCCGCCCCGGCCGGCCGCTCCGGTTCCATGCATCTCGATAGATTGCAATTTTCTCAGCAAGTTCGTCGAGACTCTGACCGATTAAGTGGGTGAGAACACCAGCGCCGGCTTCACCTGCCGCGACAAACGTTTCTGGGTGACGCGAACTCGTCAACCAGATTGGCAATTCCCCCTGAACGGGCCGCGGATATACAGAAACATCGATCTCCTTACCGACACCGTTCCGCCGACGTACCGTGTCGCCTTTCCATAACTTTCGAACCTCTCCAATACCCCGAAGCATCTCCTGCTTTCGGCCTTCGTACCGATCGCTAGCGAGTACGAAATCATCGGGCTGCCAACCCGACGCAAACGCTATCCCAATGCGGCCGCCGGATAGATTGTCCACGAGCGCCCATTCTTCGGCGACCCGTAAGGGATCGTGGAGAGGCAGCACGACACTTCCCGCGCGAATGCTGATCCGTTGAGTTGTGGCTGCCAGCGCCGCGGAAAGGACGGACGGATTCGGATAAAGTCCACCGAAGGCGTGGAAATGCCGTTCTGGAGTCCAAATGGCGGTGAAGCCATTTTGGTCGGCGAATTTAGCGGCTTCGAACAACAGGCGATATCGCTCGGCTTTTCTATCACTGTCGGGCGCGGCGTTACCGAAAAAGAAAAGGCTGAATTCCATCGGCCGCTCCGACGCCGAAGCCGGACGTGCAGGCAACGGTGGCGAGGAGGTCGCATTTTGGAGCTTCTGATCGGCTCTGATCACCACTCGAAAGCCCTTCGTCAATGTCCAAAATATCTCCAGTACCGAGATGTCAAAAGAGATACTTGTCACCGCGAGCCAAGTGCCTGGCGCGTCGGCGCCGAATTGGGCATCCATTGCGGTGAGGAACGTCGCAAGGTTTCCATGCGTGACGCGAACGCCTTTTGGTCGTCCTGTCGAACCGGAGGTGTAGATCAGATAGGCGAGGCGGGCCGAATCGGTATTGACGGGCGCCAGCCGAGCGCCTGAGTTCATGACCGTATCGACTGGCACAACGTGGGTTCCTAAGGAACGAGCCGCAGACAGCATTGATATCGTCGAAACGACGATCGCTGCTCCTGAATCCGAAACCATAAAAGCCAAGCGGTCGCTCGGATATTCAGGGTCGAGGGGCAGGTACGCCGCGCCAGCCTTTAGAATTCCGAGCAACGCTACGACTGTTTGACCGGACCGTCCCATGTAAACGCCGACCACGGAGTCCGGACCAACACCGAGAGATTGCAGGTGTACTGCCAAGGCGTTCGCGGCCTCATCGAGTTCTCGATATGACATCGTACGCACGGCATCAACAACGGCCGAGGCACTTGGGCTGCGCTTGACTTGAGCCGAAATGCGTTCGTGAACGAGATGGCGATTTTCCACCTCAACTGGTCCGCAAGCCCATTCTTTGAGGATAAGGTCACGCTCGGGCGTCGGTAGAATCTCCAGAAGTGCAAGATCGGCTTCTGGGCGGTTAACGCCTTCAGTGATCATGGTTACGAAGTGCCCGACGATACGGCTTGCCGTTGCTTCGTCGAGTATAGCCGTCGAATAGGCCAATCGAACAATGAGTGATGAGCCATTATGGATAGCATTCAGTGAGAGATCACCATGGGCTGCCCCGCTCAGACCCATAGGTCGAAGTCCGTCGCTCGTCGCTTCGTCCTCTGTTAGATCCGCCTGGTCCTGCCGAAATGCGAAGAACGCCTGGCAGATCGCGCCGTGCGCGGCGTCGGGTTCTGGCCGCAAAACCTCGACCAGGTCCGCGAACGGTATTCGGTGTTCTGCATCACGGGCTACCTCTGCCGTCAAGCGATCGACTAACTCGGAAAAGCAGCGCGATGCTGAGACCACAGGCCGCACCACGACGACATCCGTGAAGACGCCGCCGTTCGATTGAGTCAAAGCGCCCTTCTTCCGTGGGAATGACATGCCAATGGCGATATCCGTATCGCGATTATATCGCTGTAGAACTAAGGCGAAAGCCGCCAATAAAATCGTCTGCACGGACGCATTCTGCTTCCTGCCAAGCGCGGTAACGCTAGCCTCCAATTCAGGAGGAAGGCTGCTCATGATGCTCGCGTATCCAGTTTTCATCTTTGGCGCGCGATGCCGGTCTTGCGGCAGGTGGATGCAAGGGGCGAGATCTGCAAGGCGTTCGCGCCAGTACGAAATCAGTCGGCTCCGTTCTGGTTCAAATACGTGCGAGATATTCCACTCCGCAGAAACGAAGATCTCTAGTCTGCCGGCTGGCGTTTTCCAGCCCTGCACGCCGGTCTGCACGAAGGCACCGGATGGTGAGCGCAGCCAAATATGGCCAATCACTCCAGGTTCGACTGGATCACCGGATTTGTCGGCAACAACTAATAATGCATCGTCTTTAGCTTCGTGAATCGCGACCAACGGGTCGCTGTCCGCCGGGCTGATCGGCAGAAACAGCTCCGGTGACTGTCCGAATCCCGTGAGCGTTACAAGCGCGCTGTGGCTTGCGGCATGAGCAGCAATTGCAGCAGAATGCGCAGGGCTCACCCCTGTTCCATGGATTATTAGCCCGTCGGTGACACTCAGTAGATCGGGTATTGCGGCCAACAGGGCATCCGCCGTAGCCGCTGTCAAAAAGATGGACATGCTTCCATGCTCGGCCGCTTCCGAAGGCAGCGTCTTGACGAGTGTCGCTAACGAATCGGTCGCGGCCGGCATCAAATGGGTAACAGAGCTCAAAAGTAGCCCGGCCCAGAGCTCCGGCAGGAACTCTTTTGAGTGAGTATCCGAGAACAGCGCTATTCGCGTTGGATGGAAGCGCCGTTGCTTCAAACCGTCCACAAAGGTCACAATTGGATGCTGGGCAACGATCGCCTTGCTTGATCCGACCGCCAGAGGCTTGTCGGACTTTGGTGGCGCTGGTTCGACGTGGTGGGCACCATTCAATCGCTCGATGCCGCCCCAATCGTCTACGCAGATGGCCGTCGAAGATGGAAAGCTCGCCAGTAGGGCGCGTTCTGTAAGAACGATCTTACCGGATGTCGCCGCAATAAGGTCGAGCCGCCACATCGACGGCGACAAGACTGAGCTGCTCCGCCCCGACAAGGCTGCGGCGATGATCGCAACCACGAGATGAGAGCCTCTGCCAGCGACAATGGCAATTTCCTGTCCGTTCTGGGCAAGCGCCAAAACTCGATCAGCAATTGCGCTGGCTCGCTCGTTCAGCTCGCGGCTCGTAAGGGCTACGTCTCCGCATCGGAGTGCGGTCGCTTCCGGGTGCTCCTCGATGCGCTTCAACCACAAGGATGCCAGTGTCGGTCCAGGCGACCCATCCCACGACGCCGAGAACGGCTCCGGCAACTCCGATCTTCCATCATGCGAGCGCGCTAGTCCGGCAATAGCGCAATCAGCTCCAACCGGTTGCAGGTGGTCTGTCATGTCAGCCTCACAACGCCTTGCGGTGAGGAAGAAACGTCCACGAGGCCGAGCAATCGTCGGGGCCTGCGGGCGACAGCACGAGGAACGACTCGGAGCCGAAATCAAAGCGGCGGCCAGGGACGGGCCTGGCCATCTTTATCTTGAGCTCCACGGTTCCTTCTCGTGAGGACTCGTCCGCCAGAAAGATAAATTCGGCATCTATTCCACGCACTCGGATGCCGGATTCCACGGCTGACACCTCATATCCCAAGGTAGAGAGGATTGCTGACACCCGTTCAATTCGACCGGGACGCAGTCGGACAGTCACCAGGGCAATGTCTTCCATAAGGTGGTCAGCCGTATGCAACCGGCCAAGGGCCGCGTTGAAACGTTCCGACCGATCCTGCCGGCCACCGGGACCGACCTTCGCACCGATTTCTGCCAAGAAGCCGGGTTGCATTTCATGCAGAAACAATGCGACCGGGCTGATCCCGCCCAGTTCGGGTCTGGTGAATTCATACCAAGGGCTTCGGTCACGACCGCCATCGGCCCCTGGCGTAATCCGCTCTACAATTTCGCTGCTAAACGGAACCCCGGCCGAACGAAGTGCTCGATGAGCTCCTTTCATTTCGCCGGGGTGATCGAAGCTGAGTACAATGCCTGCACAGTGTTCGTTGAACGTATCGTTACCGCCGAATCTGTCTTGGAATATCTCGACGACAGTGTTTTTGCCGTAGGCTCGCGTTGCAGTGTAAGATGACAGAAGTGAGCTCTCCGAAGAGCGTGTTGCAAATCGACTAAACTGTTCACCGCGAAGGAATTCGCATTCGTTGATGAGTTTCAACGCTTCGGCGCCGACCGTCAGGAAGACGTGGTCCAAATGCGGAGGGGTTGCAAATGCCACGTCACGGCCGTCGATCTCGTTGTTGCGATGTTGAGTCATTGCGTTGTTACCCATTCCTTCAAGAGGTCGTTGCTTCGCTTCGGATTTATTGCAAATCCGGCCTCTGTCGACCGGAGCACGCGTGTGACGTCGTCATGCGAGGTGGCACATGTGCGCTTCAATTCCATCAAATGTTGGCACAAGGACAAAGCCAGTTGGCGCGGTTAGTGCGCAAAAGATTCGAACCGGCGGCCCGTTGCCAAGGTCAATTGTATGAACTGGCATCCGCGCATAGTTTGTTGAGACAACGTCAGTTCGATTGTTGAATATATAGGTATCTGGGGCGCTCAACTCGATTCGGCCGTCCCGGATGTTAAGAGCCGATGACAAGTAGTTCGGGTTTCGCACGCTGTTCACAGCCACATGTATTCTTTTCGCCGTGTCACGCGCCGCTGATGGCGAGTCGATCACGTCTGCAACAGGCACGATTGACTCCAGAAACGCATTTCCAATGAACGTGCTAGTAATATTTGGGTGTACATTCCGCACATTTACCGGTACGCGAAGACGGAGCGCCGTAGCGCCGCCCAGAAGCGTCGGGCCGTAACGATGAAATAGAAATGCCGTCAGTGCTTCGTTGAGGGTTGGCATGAACTGATCCGTCGCAAGCTCGGCGCGTAGCGACTCCAAAAACTCCCGGCCAAAAGCGATTACGCTGAATGCGCGCTTCACGCGGAATTCTTGTTTAGATGCGACCTGCGAATCCGGCGTATTAGACTGGATTATCTGGTCTAGCTGTTGCTCTGGGGATAGACGAGACGGAGGCGCGGCCGCAAACTGTTCGAGCAAATATGACATGAAAAGATAGAACGAATAGCCATCTCCGACCGCGTGCGACATGCTCAATCCGATCACAGCTCCGCCGTTCACGGGGGTCAGAGTAGCGGTGAAAACCGGATCTCCTGGCGCCAGATCCAAGCCAGTCACGAAAAGTGGAAGGTGGTTCGCAGTATCTGAATCGGGGTCCCAGATCACCGGCGGCCGTACTATCAGGCGTTGCGGGCTCTGTAGCGATAGCAGCTCGGACGATCCACGCTGCGACCGAGCGAGCGCGGTCGCAAATTGCGGAAATCGCTCGAACGCCCGAGAGAGTGCGAAGTTGAACCGCTCGATGTCGGGCACGTATCTGTAACTGAGCACACGAATGACCGACGGCGCCAGGCCGAACGACTGGTCATAAGCGGAGAGCGGGATCGGAGCCGATTGTCTGATCATCGCTGCCTTCCTAATTATGCAGTCGCTTCGATTGCGCGGCGACGTCGTGCCGAGTGAGCACACGTTTGACCGCAGGAAACGGTCGCCCGATTTGACGGCAGGCGGCACTGCTCCATGAATTCATTTCGATCACAGGATGATTTGCGCGTGCAACTATCAACCTAGGTAGGTGCAGTGAAGAACATCCGAATTGACCTGCACCATAAGAGATTGGTGACTAGCGGCTGAGCGGTTGCTCAAATTCGAGGCTTGACTGGTTCGATCAGGCGGCGGCCGATGTTTAGGCGGCCTTCCAGTCCCCGGGATGCAGGTCGGCGACCTTTCTGGCCGAATGCTCAGGCAGTCTGGCAAGGACGTCGGCTAGCCAAGCTTTAGCATCAACGTTATTGAGCTTAGCGGTCTGGGTCGGGGTGTACATCGCGGCGGCACGGCGGCCGCCTTAGTCGGAGCTGGCGGAGGTCCAGTTCTTGTGGCCGACGGCAACGGCGCACAGCTCGCGTTCGGGAGCATTGTGGTCATGCTCCGCCAACGGTTATCGACGAAGCACGTGAACACCTCCGAGCGCGTGAGGCTGTAGTCGATCGCCTTGGCGGTCTCGCTCTTGCCGGACGGCGCGGCGTTCGCGCAGGAAAGCTTCAAGCTCTTCGACCAGCGAGCAGCTGCGCTCGTTGCGCAAGGCCTTGCGCTGGTGGGCCGGCAGGATGTTGATCTCACGCTCGACAGCGAACAGCGCATCGATCTTCGCGACCACTTCGGTTGCGATCGGCGCGTGCTTTCAGCCGCGCGATCTCGAAGAACTTGCGTCCTGCATGCGCCCAGCTGCCGACCTCGATGATCGGACCGGCTTGCGCGAGGCCTTGTAGAGGTGGTTCAAGCCAGCATAGGCATCCGCCTGCATTGGCCCGGCATGACCGACAAGATGCCCCCGGGATGTGCGCCGGTGCGGCCGGGCGAGTAGAAGAACTGCGCCGCTGGCGGCGCATGCCCGACGAAGGGGCGATCGTTGGGAACGTAGGTCCACACCCGGCCTCTGCGCGTCTTGCCCTTGGCTAGAACCGGCACCGTGGTGTCGTCGGCATGGATGCGCTCGTCCTTAAGCACATGCGCCTTGATCGCCTCGACCAGCGGCATCAATGTAGCAGCCGCCGCTCGCATCCAGTCGGCGAGCGTGGAGGCGTCCAGCGCCACGCCCACCGTTCAATCTCGCGTGGGCGCGCGGGACCGCGCCTGCCGGCGTTCGAGGTCATCGGCGCGGAATTGATGGGAGCCAGATCGACTATATCGGCGAGGGCATCGAGCACAATGGCGACGGGCGTAACTAGCGCCGCTCTCCGTCGCAAGCGGATGCCAAACGGCATTCTGGATATGAACGCTGCTTCATATCAAGGAGAGGCGGAGTTGACTTTGGCGAGTTGAGCTTCGCAGGCCCGTCGGCCCCACCAGCGTAGCAGCGCCAACCTGCGCAGCGTCTTCCCTCAGAGTTTCAGCCTGGCCAACCCACCTGACAAGGTTGCAAGGATACATATCGCCATCATTCGCCTGATCGGCCATCCGACACGGATAAACCCGGATTGGACGGAAACATGCTTAGCCCCTCCGGGCAGCCGGGCTACCATGGCGGATCTACACTATCGGTAACAATTATCCCAGGCGGCTGACCGACGTCGTGACGCTGCTGGAGCATGAATTTGGCTGTTTCGTTCGAAGCGGCAATATTCGAAATCTGCCATCACATGCAGAAACATTGTGTTGCAGAGGCGCGCTGTTTTTGCGAAGTCTCCATCCATGAGCCCGAATTACGAGTTTGTCTTTCGACGAGCGCTTTCGCTAGCAGGCGTTGAACGTCCCCGCGTCTTGGATTACGGCTGCGGGCGCGGCGAGGTGGTGGTCTATGGACGAAAGGCGGGCTACGAGTTCTTCGGAGCGGACCTCGACGCGCCGGCCTCAGAACGTCCTGAGCACTTCCGAGCGCTCCGCAACGGACGCCTCGACTTCGATGAAGGGTTCTTCGACGTTGTGATATCCAACCAGGTCTTCGAGCATGTTCGAGACCCGGAGCTTGCGGTCTCCGAGATCGCGCGCGTACTAAAGCCCGGAGGGGCATTCCTGGCTTTGTTTCCTGACCGCACATCGTGGTTCGAGGGACACGTGGGACTTTACTTCGTACATCACATGCCCGACCTATTGGCACATCTCTACATGCGAGCCGCGCATCGGCTCGGATTCGGCTACTATCGGGAAGGCAAGAGCAGCAAAGAGTGGGCCGACTTTATGCTGCGGCAGCTCAAGACTGACGTTTTCTACTACTCGCCGGGTGAGTTGCGAAGATGGTGGCGATCGGCCTTTGGGGCTGCGCCAGCTTCCGCTGAGGCGGACTTCATGCGATTCCGGATTCAGTCCGCAGGACGGCCCGGGCTGTCGTTGCTCGCTCGCCTGCCAGCTGCCGCGGAGATCCTCTCGTTCGTCTGCCGCAAGCGCGCCGGTATTGTCTGGGTGACCCGCAAGACGGACGTCCCAGCCTGATGTCGATTGCCGATTGAACTTCGTCATATCAGGCGAGTTTGACGTGCTCGCTACTTCCAATCGAATCGCCTGGTGAAGTCGGGGACTGTGATCATTTTGCTGAGCTGACCGCTCTCGTCTCATCGCCGTTGGGCGGCGAAGCGCGCCGGACAGCAACGGCGTGGCAGCTTCCGTACCGGTGCGGCTAGTCGGCGGCGGCGCTCTCGGTCGAATCCCCCGAGGCCAGATTGCGAAGCCGGAGACCGATTGTAAGATCTGTCAGGCTCCGAGGTTCTCGGCGAAAGGTAGAGGCCACGCTCGCGGCAGCAGCGATCGTCGCGATCTTCATCAAGTCGGCCTGCTGGCGTCGTAAATGTCGGCAAGACCGCCAAACTTTCGCGCATGGTCCTGCATTGCGGGACAGAGCTCCTCAAATCTCCCGTTGGAGATCAATAAACGGCAATTTAATCCGTCTTGTTCAGGAAGGCTTCCAGACTCCCCTCCCTTTGCGGCCCGCCGACTGACTGGTGATCGATCTTGCAGTTCAATCGAGGGCTAACCGTCGAGCGACAGCCACAACGCTCGTGGTCGTGAATTCAGCCCTAGGAGCGGCCAGCATCGACCCGGCCAGCATAGAAAAAGGCAGCCTTCCAGAACCGCCCTCCTCGACTGTCGCTCCGCCGCGTTGTTCTACGACACTCCCTCCGTCCTTCGTACGGCGTGTCTTCACGGGTTGAGCGATTTGCATATCTGCCGCGTGCGCTTCGCAGGTCGCGAGCGTCGCCGGCCGATCTTGAGCGCGTGGGATAGTTCGGCCTCATCGCCGTAGCCGGCTGGCCGGCCCCAATCGACGTCAAACAACTACTTTCGACAATTTTTGGTCGTAGTTTATGATGATGATCGCTTCGCGCGCATTCGACTTGTGCAACCTCGGCGAGCTTTTGTCTTGCTCGTGCGGATGATCGTTCGTATGATTCGAATGTGATCGGATCGTGAGAAAAATTCACTACCGGCATACATTCCTTCCCAGCGCTCGCGAGACCCGGCCAGTGTTACAGCGACGTAGTTTTCTCGGGCTTCCGCTATTGGCGTTGTGTGGCTCGGCGAATTCGGCCTGGGCGGGCAACTCCGTCGAGACGTCCAGAGTCAGAATGACGATCGGCGGAAAGGCATTCCTACAATACGCACCGGTCACACTTGCCGAGCGCCTTGGCTTTTTCAGGGACGCGGGCCTCGACCCGGAGCTTCTTGACGTGAGCGGCGGATCCAAGGCGCTCCAGGCTCTCGTGGCAGGAAGTGCTGAACTCACCGCTGGCGCTTTCGACCACACGATTCAGATGCATGCCAAGGGACAAAAAATCGTCGGGGTTGTGCTGTTTGGCAGGCATCCGACGTTCGCATTGGCCCTGCGAAAAGAGAAGGCTGCGGACTATCGCGACCCAAGCAGCCTGAGAGGCATGAAGATCGGGGTCACGGCATTGGGATCCCAAACGCAGTTCATGGTGGAGTACATCGCTTTGCGAGCTGGTGTCTCTCCGGCCGACATTTCCTTCGTCAGTGTCGGAGGTGGCACAGGTGCCGTAGCAGCGATCCGCAACGGCGCTGTGGATGGGGTCGTCACGGGTGAGCCGGCGCTTACGGCGCTGACCGCCGCAGGTGACGTCAAACTGGTCGCGGACACTCGCACCAACGAGGGGACCATCGGCATTTTTGGCGGTCTCTATCCGTCAGGGACGATCTACGCGCGGTCAGACTTCATCGAACGCAATCCCGATACGCTCCAGGCCCTTGTTCTCGCGATGGTGCGCGCCCTGCAGTGGATTGATCGCGCGTCCGTCGACGAGATCGCCGATGCGCTCCCGGAGGACTGGGCCAAACCTGATCGAAACATCTTCCTCGCCTCCATCCGGGGCACCCGAGACATGTTTTCGCCCGATGGCCGGTTCAGCGCCGAGGGCGCGGGGATCGCATTTCAGGTGTTGTCGACCGTCGACCCACAATTGCGTGGCGTGAAGGTCGATCTCGCGGAGACATTTACGAACAGGTTCGTCGAAAAGGCTCTCCAGACGCTAGCATCGAAATAGCATCGTGGAGAGTTCGAGCCGATGAACATGCCCGCGGCACTGTGGGATCGAGGCTAGGTGGTGGCGCCGCGAGCTCCGCAGCATTCGAACGCTTCTGCTTCGGCCGCCAAGAAAACGGCGCGGAAGACGCGTCCGACAGATAAGCCCAAGCGCCCAAAAGGACGGCCCGCGATCCTTGCAAGACGGCGGCGCGACATACCGCTTCATCATCAGGTGTTCTTGGTCCTGCAGGACGAAATTGCAGAACGCCGCTATGCACCAGGAGAAGTCTTGCCGGCGGAGGCGGATCTGGCTGTGCTCTTCGGCGTCTCGCGCGTGACGATCCGGGCAGCTTTGGACACTCTCGATGAGCTCGGACTGATCGAACGCCGCCAGGGTATCGGCACGTTCGTACGGGAGCTCTCGAAGCCGGAGCCTCTCACGGTGCCGATGATGGACCTCGCTGCTCGAAACAGGGAGATCGTGCGCACAACGCGAGCTCACGTGGTCGAGTTCGAGTTCAAGGTGGCCCCTCGTCACGTTCGCGAGCACTTTCAAGCCCAGCCAGGCGACCTTTTCCAGCGCACAGTTCGCATCCGTTACATGAATGACTGGCCAATCATGCAGGTCACGACCTACATTCCGGAAGCGATCGGACGGCAATTTGGTCCTGAAGACATGGAAGGAGGGTCGCTCTATGCGATTCTGCAGCGCTTCGGCATCACATTCACATCTGGCGAGCAGATTGTGACGGCAGCTGCAGCCGACCCCGTTGTCGCAGCACGCCTCAATGTCGCGATAGGCGCACCGCTTTTGAAGGTGGTGCGCATTCATTTCGACAGCGCCGGACGTCCGATTCAGCACTTTGAGCTGCTGGCTCCACCTGCAACCTACGAGCTTCGCATGCCATTGAAAGACTTCTAGCCTGCTGTAAGCGCGCCAAGTCCCGAGCACGGCCCGTCCAAACTGACATTTCGGTACGCGTGCGAAGGAGAAGCGCTCACGATCTCATGGGGCCGCGCCGTGGGCGGACCGGCCCACACCGGGAGGCGTCACAAGACATGAGCCTCTGCACGGCGGCCGAACGATACAGATGACGTCCGAACCAGTTTCCCCTTCATTCCCTCGCTTTCAATCGACGGTCCCTCACTACGTGGCCGGGCGACCGAATTACGCACCCGCGCTCATCCAAGTCGTGGCGGATCACCTTCGTCTGACCAAGGACCACCGATTGATGGATCTCGGCTGTGGACCAGGGTGGCTCGGCATCGCATTTGCACCCCTGGTCGGCAAGGTCATCGGAATAGATCCGGAGCCTGCCATGCTGGAGGCTGCTCAGGCGATCGCCAACGCGGCGGCCGTTGAGATCGAACTGATCGAAGGCAGCTCGTTCGACCTCAGCCCGCAGCTCGGCCGCTTTCGCGCCGTGGCGATTGGACGTGCCTTTCATTGGATGGATCGCGCCGATACGCTGCGAAAGCTCGACCCATTGATCGAGGAGGACGGCGCAGTCCTGCTGTTCAATGACGTACGTCCCGATGTCCCACAGAACGCCTGGTACAAGCGTTACTCGGACGTCGTCGATCGCTTCACCAACAAGAGTGTCGGTTTCGCACCCGAGCGCTTACGTCACGAATCGATCCTGCTGGAGTCGCGCTTCGGTCAGCTCACCAGAATTGGTGTCATTGAGCAGCGTCTCGTGCCTGTCGCTCGCCTGATCGACCGCGCACTATCGATGTCGACCTCCTCCCCTGAACAGCTGGGCGTTCTCGAAGGTCAGCTCGCGCAGGAATTGACGATGGAGATATCGCCATTCGCAACCGCCGGCGGCGTCGTAGAAGTCATTGAATCGCAGGTCCTCATTGCGCAGCGCCGCTGAGGCTCACAAGCTTCGCTGCCCAATCGACCTACTTGGCCGCCCCATAGGGGCGAAAGCGCCGGCACACGCCAGTCGCCACGGCCATCGCACCGCTCCATGACGAAGACGGCCCGCAGCAAAGACCTTAGGTCAGCTCTACACCGGCGACTGAACAAGCGGATTCGATCAGATGCCGCACGGTCCGGGCATCCCAGTCGAGCCTCTCGGGGACGTCCGCCCAGTAATTTGAGAGCACATGTGCAGCATGTCGCGCCTTTACCCCCAGACCGACGACCGTTCTGGCCGGAATCGCCATGATGGCGCGTTCAATCGGGTCAAGCGAGCTCAAGACCGCTTCGATGCGCTCTACACCGGGCACCACCACGGCGGAGATCTGCGATTTTGCATCCCAGGTGGCCGCAGCTGATTGCGTATCTTGCTGCTGGAGAGTTGCGAGTTCTGCGGAGAGCGCTTCAAAGCTGCGTCCGAGGGCAACGAGCACGGCGTCGGGATTGCTTTCGATGGCTTGCTCATCGAGCGTCAGACCACCTGGCTCGACGGTTGCCAAAATCCGCAGGGTTTCATCAAGAGACATCACCGAACTCCAGGCCGAAAACGGTCGGTGGAAGGTCGCCGACAGCCGATCGGTTGCAAGGGATCGACGTGCACCCAGCGGACGAAGTCCGCCTCTCCTTCTCGACGTGAGACGATATCGCCCAGTCGTATCAACATCAATACAATATCTGTTTCAGGCCGTCATCAATAGGTCCCAGACTGCCAGAGCCCCGTCACGACGCAATGCGGAGAGCTCGCATCGCGACGCAGGAAACGGCGTTGTCTTTGACGCCGGCTCATTTCACGCGACGTGCCGAGACGAAAGAGGTTGCGCTCGGCCAGCTTGGCCCACTCATGCCACGCAAGCCTGCGCTTGGCGAGCTACCGAAATTGGTGGTGCTACACCAGCGGCGGAGTCACTGGCCAGAAAGCTCGTCCGGCGTCCGCAGTGCGGCCTATTGCTGCGTGCCACTATCATCACCACCCGTCTTACGCGAGTAGCCAACGCCTGTTCGCCTCACTTGGCACAGCGCTGAACGCCTCCGTCCTATCATGGGACGGCGCAATCAAAGGCTCCGGTTGAGCAGACGGCTGCGACATGTCGCGCCTGCGTTGAGCCAAGCCATGCCGCGCCGCGTTGCTGCGGACCCAGGCACGAACTGCCAGGTTTCAAGACAATTGACGCATTGCAAGCGGGCCGCTCAACAGCCGGAAAGCTCGCAAGACCGCACTCAACCACTCGCCATCAGGGGTGCATCAATCATCCTCGTACTGCATCGCGCAGCTATCAAGGGGTTGATGCAACGTTCTCGACGAGCGACGCACCGACAAGCCGAGCTGGTCTGGAGCCAGTCGAACCGCAGGGAAGGATGAGGCGCCTGTAGTGCACCCGCAACCTGTCATTTCGGTGCGGGCGCCGGATGACGGCATCAACGTCGTCGAAGAGCGGCTTGCCTGTATGAAGCACATGGTCGTAAACGCCACGGACCCATTGGCCGTAATGATAGTCCGGCTGCTCCTCGAGCGGCAATCCCGGTGCATGCTGTTGCCAGGTTCTGCCGAAGCTTTCAAACCCCGAGCCGATGTCAGCGAAAATAAGCCGGCCGTCGACAGGCTCGATGATGACGAAGCGCTGCAGCGAGTGTAGATCGAGGAGGCCCTTCAGTTCGGTATTGTCGCGGCCCTGATCACATTCGAGCCATCGCATGAACAGGACCGCAAGCGGCTCTGCCTCTTTGGCAAGCGCAGTGATGGGCAACTCACGGCTTCTGAACACCGGCGACAGATGCAGGCGGGCTCGCGCGACCTCATCCCCGATATAGGTCATCGCCTGGCCGACCCTCGGGAACATGCGCTCGACAACTTCATCGCCCGTTTTCACAACGATGATTCGCTCCACGGCCCTATCTGCGATGAAGTATAGCGCCGAAGCGATGCTGATCCCGCAGGCGGTCCTCGGCCTGAGCCGGATCCGGGCCGATCGACTGTCGATCATGGTGACAGCGACGAATCCCAGATTGTCGACCACATAGGACGAGAAATCAAAATCTGACACCGGGCATTGCAGGAATCGCCGCAAAACCGGCGAATGAGCATCCCAAGCCCGCCCATGATCGTCCAGAAGGATGGTTGTCATCGGATCCACGCCATCTTCAATACGAACGCGGCAGCGCGCCAGCGTCTCTGGCGCCCATTGATGTATCGTCATCAGATCCGCCAAACGGCGGATCCGGATGCCGAACGAAGCAACCAGTTGAACGCATATCGGTCCGCGCCGCTACTACAAGCTTAGGTAGCGGCCGGCCATCGCCCTCCCTCCAGGCACGCGACTTTCCCGGCGGCGCAAGCGGACGCGGCAGGGCCGCGGTCCTCCCCTTGCCAGCACGAACCCGGGCCTGCTCGCCGGCAGTGCTCGCCCTCGGCGAGATCGCCTCCCTCGCCCTCCCCACCGGAACCTATGCGCTGGTGTGACTACCAGAGTTAGTAATTGATCCCGGTATCGCAAAACTGTCAACTGGTGGTTGATGACAGACCCGCACGGGGAAGGGAGACCTTGCATGCTCACGCGACCGCAATCGATTCGTCATGCTGCAGATCATCGTCCGGAACTCGCCACTCGCGCCGCAGTGCTCCGCGAGCAGATCTGCTGCAATCGAGATCTGAGCTTTCTGATGGAGGCCCATGATGGGCTCTCAAGCGCCGTCGCCGAGCGCGCCGGCTTCAGGGGCCTATGGGCATCCGGCCTGTCGATCGCCTGCTCTCTCGGCTATCGCGATGCAAGTGAGGCGTCCTGGACCCAGCTCATCGACGTCGTCGAACGCATGGTCGATTCGACTGATCTCCCCGTTCTCGTCGACGGTGACAGCGGCTTCGGCAATTTCAACAACGCGCGCATTCTGGCCCACAAGCTCCGTCAGCGGGGTGCCGCGGGTGTGGCCTTGGAAGACAAGCAGTTTCCGAAGATGAACTCGTTCGTCGGCGATCGTCATCCGCTCGCCGATGCCGGCGAATTTTCCGGGCGTCTGCGTGCCGTGAAAGATGCGGTTGGAGACGAACTCGTCCTCGTCGCCCGCATCGAGGCCTTGATCGCCGGCCATGGCATGGACGAGGCCCTTCACCGCGCTCACGCCTATGCGGACGCCGGAGCGGACGCCATTCTCATTCATTCCCGGAAGAGCACGGCGGACGAGATTTTCGCCTTCGCCAATGGTTGGCAGAACCGCCTCCCCGTCGTGATCGTCCCAACGAAATACTATCGGACCCCCGCGTCCGCTTTTCGTGCTGCCGGCATCTCGACCGTGATCTGGGCCAATCATTCGATGCGCGCCGCGACAAGCGCGATGCGCAATGTCTGCGAACGCATCATCACCGAGCAGAGCATCGCCGGGATCGAGGCTGAGGTCGCGACCCTCGAGGATGTCTTCTCGCTGTTTCACTACGACGAGCTCGCGCGCGCCGAGGCCCGATACCTGCCCGTGAATGCCGCGCCAGGCCAGCCAGACTGACCGAACAACTCATGCCGTTCTCGTAAAGGATCAAACCCATGACCCCGACTGCACTCGCATCTCGCATCGACACACCGACCGATGTCTCACAGGTCGACCGCCCCGACATTGCCCAGGTCATCAAGTGGCGGGATAGCTCATACGCCGCCGACCTCTACATTGCAGCGGTGTCCTGGCTCGACCTGTTCACCTATCTGGACGGTCATCCCGTCTCTGAAGACGAACTGCGGGAGCATTTCTCGCTTCGTGACCGGCCGACACGTACAATGATCAGGCTCTTCGAATCCTGGGGCCTGATTGCCCGCGAGGGCGGAAAACTTCACGCCACCATCGAAGCCGTCCGATATCTCAGCAGCCGATCCGACGAGAATGTCGCCTCCTAC
Source organism: Bradyrhizobium sp. SZCCHNR1051 (assembly GCF_032489615.1). NCBI lineage: Bacteria > Pseudomonadati > Pseudomonadota > Alphaproteobacteria > Hyphomicrobiales > Nitrobacteraceae > Bradyrhizobium > Bradyrhizobium sp. SZCCHNR1051. The sequence continues at coordinate 22,411 of NZ_JAUEYJ010000009.1, forward strand.
ATCGCCACAATGAAGTACAAGTCGTCGGTTCGCGAGCTGTACGACGTCCTGCGGAACGACGGCTCCGACACCTGGCATGTCGCGCGCGGCGACACGACCAGCTGGGACGATCTGATGCAGACGGATGAGTTCGCGGACCTCAACACGCGCGGCATGGAGGAGCGCGGCCGGATCTTTGCCCCGCATCTCGCTACCCTGCTCGATTGCAGCGGCGATACGTCCATGCTCGACATCGGCGGCGGCTCCGGCGTCTATTCCGCTCATCTGCTGATGCGATATCCTCGGCTATCCGCGACCATCTTCGAGCGCCCCCCGGTCGACGAGCTCGCGCGATCCTGTCTGATCGCGCGGGGTCTCTTTCCCGCCCGCGTCCGTATCGTCGCTGGCGACATGTTTGTCGACCCGCTGCCACGCGATGCAAGCCTTCATCTCTATTCCCACGTTCTTCACAATTGGGGACCCGAGAAGGTCCGCCTGCTGATGCGCAAGTCCCACGGCAGCCTCCAGCCCGGTGGCCGCATTGCTGTCTACAGCTGCCATCCCGACGATCGCGGCGGGCGTCCGGCCCCGGCCGCCGAAGCTGAATATTCGGTGCTCCTGACCACGGGCTACGAAGGCTGCTGCTACAGCTTTGAAGACATGCGCGGGATGCTCGAACAGGCCGGCTTCGGGCAGGTCGAGTACCACAGATCGCTCTGCAACCGCAGCCTGATCGTGGCGAAGAAACTCAGTTGAGGTCACAGGACGTCGATTCATTGGGGGCGGCAGAGCCGCTCCCAATGCCCTTGTGCAGGAGCAGAGACATGTCCGTGCCGACGAGCGTTCTTCTATCGAGATTGAGTGCAGCAGGCTATACGTTCTTCTCGGGCGTTCCGTGCTCGCACTTCGCTGACCTGTTTGAGAGGGCGGCCGAAAGCAGCGCGTGGACGGACGTACCCGCGGCCAACGAGGGCAGCGCGGTAGCGCTCGCCGCTGGCGCCGCGCTGTCTGGCCAGCGAGCCGTCGTCGCGCTGCAAAACTCCGGTCTTGGTCACGTCGTCAATCCACTCACCTCGTTGTTGATGGTCAACAGGATCCCGGTCCTGTTGCTGATCTCGGTGCGAGGGCATCCCGACGAGAGCGCAGATGAGCCGCAGCACATCTTCATGGGTGCCGCGACGAAGGCGATCCTCGATCAGCTCGCCGTCGACTGGGACGAGTTCGACGGAACGACGGGCGGACTGGATCGGCTTCTCATCCGCGCCGCTGAAGCGCATCGGCAGGAGGCACCTTTTGCTGTGCTGTTGCGAAAGGGCCAGCTCACGCCGAGCTCCGCGGGAGCGGCCCCCGACGCACCGCTCGATTACCCGCTCAGCGCGGGAGAGGCGATCGAACTGATCTGCCAGCGGCTCGATCCGACCACGTCGATCGTCTCGACGACCGGATTCATCACGCGAGAGCTCTTCCGGGTCAACGATCGTCCCGAGAATTTCTACATGCAGGGCTCGCTCGGGCACTGCAGCGCATTGGCGGCAGGCCTCGCCATCGCCATGCCCAACCGTCCCGTGCTCGCACTGGATGGCGACGGCGGCGCGTTGATGCACATGGGCGTCATGTCCACGATTGGCCACACCAAACCCCAGAACCTCATCCATGTCGTGCTCGACAATGAAAGTTATGCGTCCACCGGTGGCCAGGCCTCGACGTCACGAAGCTCGTCCCTGGATCTTGTCGCATCCGCCTGCGGCTATCGCTCGTCGGTGCGTTGTGCCGAAGCCGGGCATATCCTGACAGCAATGGAGCACTGTGCGACGACGCGGGGCCCGCATTTCCTGCTTTGCAAGATCAATCGTTGCCATCCCGCAACGCTTCCGCGCGTGACCACCCGCCATACGCCTGTCGGGAACAAGCGCCGATTCCAGGACGCCATGTGGCGCTACGTTCTTGAACCTTCAGCTGCCGGCTAAAGGGGAAACGATGTGATGGTCCGCAAGACGTCTGCTTCGGCAGCCCTCTGCCTGATCTTCGTGATCCTGATCTGGGGTATGAACTGGCTCGTCATAAAGGACGCGCTGCAGATCGCGCCGCCCCTGTTCTTTACAGGACTGCGTCTTCTCGGCGGCGCGGTGGCGATCGCGGTGGCGCGCCTTGCCTTGGGGTATCAGCTCCGCATCGGCGATCGCGGACGGCTCAACCTGATTGCCGTGGGCATGCTGCAGATGGCCTGCGGGCTGGGCCTGAGCCTCGTTGGGCTCCAATATCTGGACGTCGGCCGAAGTGCTCTCATTTTCTATACGATGCCGCTCTGGCTTGCGATCATTGAGTGGGTCTTGGACGGAAGGCGGCAGACCGGCTTCGAGCTTGGAGCGATCGGGAGCGGGCTTGGTGGCATCATGTTGTTGAGCGCCAATGGCCTCGGGCCAACGGCTGCGCCAATGACTTTGGACGACGCGGAAGGGGTTGCCCTGCTGCTGATTGCGGCCATCTGCTGGGCCTTGGGAACGTGGCTCGCCAACCGAGCTCACAGCGATATCGACGTCTGGAGCCGGACTACATTCCAGCTCGCAGCGGCAGGGATGGCGGTCATGATGGCCTCAGCCGTCCTCGAGCCGCATTTCGAGGTCAAGCGCCTTTCAGCTCTCGCCTTCCCGATCGCGTTCAACTGTATCGTAGCGACCGGCCTCGCATTCGTTGCCTGGTACTATGCGTTGGCTTCAATTCCGGCGCGGATCGCATCTCAGAGCCTCGTTCTCATTCCCGTCGTCGCGCTGATCTCAGCTCTCATCCTGCAGGGGGAGGAGCTCGCGTTGCGCACGGTTCTTGCCAGCCTGCTGATCATCATGGGCGTCACGATCGTGATCTGGCAGCGCGAAGAGCAGCCTTCGCGCAACAAGCCGGCCAGAGCGCCTTTCAGCCAAATCGACGAGGCCGACAAGCCCCAAGCAAGCGTCAGCCAGCGCAGTCTTTGAGTTGAGGAGCCACACATGCACGATGTTGAGCCGATCTACCAGCCGATGCTCCTGGCTGGAGCATCAGCAGACGCGGATCGCGTCATTGAAGTCAGGAATCCGTTCTCCGGCGCGCTTGTCGGGACGGTCCCGCAGGCAGAGCCACGTCAAATACGGGCTGCATTCGCGGCAGCCGCGCGCTTCCGCCCAAAGCTGAGCCGCCGCGAAAGGTCCGATATCCTGCTCGGCGCTGCGCGTGCGATCGCAAGAGATCAGGACCGGCTCGCACAGCTCATAACCGCCGAGACCGGTCTCTGTCTGAGGGACTCCCTGCATGAAACCAGGCGCGCCTGCGACGTCTGGTCGTTTGCCGCCCATGCGCTGATTCAAAATGATGGCGAGATCTACCCTGGAGACATCGGCGGAAACCCTCATCAGCGGCGCATTTTTTCAATGCGTACGCCGCTCGCGGGGGTCATCGCGGCCATCACCCCCTTCAATCATCCGCTGAACCTGGTCAGCCACAAGCTGGCGCCGGCAATAGCGACCAACAACCGCGTGGTGCTCAAGCCGTCGGAGCAGACGCCCCTGACGGCACTTGCGCTGGGCAGGATCCTCCGCGAACAAGGCTTGCCAGAGGGCATGCTCTCGATCGTGACCGGAACGCCGCGCGATCTTGGAGATTCCGTGTTCACCGATGAGGACGCCGAGCTCGTGACATTCACGGGGTCGGTTCGCGTCGGGCACCAGATCGCGGAACGGGCAGGTTACCGGCGGCTTGTCCTCGAACTGGGTGGGAACGATCCGTTCATCGTCCTTTCGGATGCGGACGTCGATCGGGCCGCGCATCTGGCCGTGCAGGGCGCAGTCAGACATTCCGGTCAACGCTGTACGGCCGTGAAGCGGGCGCTCGTCGTGGAGGAGCTTGCCGATCACTTCGCCGAGCGGGCCCTGCACCACATGCAGCAGCTCTCAACAGGCGACCCCAGCGACCCTTGCGTTGATCTCGGCACCGTCATCAGCGAAGACGCAGCCCAGCTGATTGCCAGACGCGTGGCCGGTGCGGTCGCGGCAGGTGCCAGGCTTCTGCTCGGCGGTGAACCTCGCGGCGCCTTTTATCCTCCCACGCTGCTCGATCATGTCTCGCCCGCTTGCGAGCTCGTTGCCGAGGAGACGTTCGGCCCGGTTCTGCCGATCATCCGATGCAACAATGATATCGACGAGATCATCAGGATTGCGAACGCCACCAAGTTCGGACTTTCCGCCGCCGTCTGCTCCAACCGCCTCGATCACATCACGAGGCTCATCGAGGGCCTCGCGGTCGGCTCCGTCAATGTGTGGGAAGTTCCCGGCTATCGCACCGAACTCACTCCGTTCGGCGGCATCAAGCAGTCCGGCCTCGGTCACAAGGAGGGCATCCTGGAGGCGATGCGCAGCTTCACGCAGGTGAAAACCTACTCCCTGCCCTGGCCGGTCTAGGGCCCTCGACCTGCTCGCCGGTTGCCACCGAGCGAGTCATCAAAGCGGTCGTGCCGCCGCGCCAGGAACGAAGCGGCTGCGCACGCAATGCGCACCTAGCCGATCAGCAGCTTCTCCGCCGCATTTTCATCAGTCACGAGAACATGACAGAGCCCGGCCAGCAGCGCGGCGCGAATGATCGCGACCTTCTGCAGTCCTCCCGCTGCCAGAACCCGGTGCTTGATCCGATGAATATGGTCCCAAGGCGGATTGATGGTCCGCCGCGACAGCGGATGATCCACTCGCTTGCCCCTGCGATCGAGGTAGTGGCCGCAAATGTCTCCGACCGCGCCGGCCGCTCGCAGCGATGTCCAGGTCTTGCGCGAGATGACGTTGTATTCGAGCACCTTTGACTGCTCGGAAAGGTCGATCGCGCTCAAGAGGGCCATGTCCAGACTTGGCACCATGGCCAGCACGGAGCGAACCGGCTCGCTGTCCACGATGAGGTCTCGGAAGGCCGCGTCGTCGACGAACATGGGCGCTGTGAGATAATAACAGCGGGCTCCGAGCGCGCGAGCGATCATCGCAGCGTTGTCGTACGGATTGATCGGCGCGCTTTCCGCCAATCCGCCGCAGAGCAGGACGACCTTGGTGTTCTGCCCCTGACGCGGCCTCAGGTTCTGGGCGGCTGCGTTGATCGTCCCTCCCCAGGTGATCCCAAGCGAGCCGTCCGCGGGGAGCCGTTCAGCGACGTAGTTGGCAGCTGCCGCTCCCAGAAACGACCTGACGTCCGGGTCGGTCATAGGGGTTGGGACCACGATGGCTTGCATCAAGCCGTATCGTGCAGCGAGCTCCGCCTCGAGTTTCGTTCTCTGCCCGGCGGGATCGGTGATCGTGATCTGTACGAAGCCGCTTTCCCGCGCGAGCCCGAGGATCCGGTTGACGCGCTTCCGCGTCATGTTCAGCCGCTGCGATATCGCTTCCTGGGTCTGCCCTTCCTTGAAGTAGTACCAGCATATTCTGGCAACCAGGACCCGGTCTTCCAGGATCGTATCGGCGTTGTCGGTCTCGCCGTCGCGCAGTTTCAGGTTTGAGGTGGTCACGTCACAGCCTGAGTCGGGTTTGGGTCAGGACCCATGTGTGCCCCGTCGCGGTCGCTACGACAACTGCCATCCCGGATAGCCCAATTGTACCGCACCCGTCACAAATGTGTCAGCGAACCCGGCTAAGCACCCCCTGCCAATAATGATAGGGGGCTGACCATGCGAAGCATTCTGCTGTCGGTTGCATTTCTCTCCGTCTCGATGAGTGCCGCATTGGCGGAATTCTCGGACGGCAAGGTCGTGATCGGCGTCATGGGAGATCAGAGCGGCGTGGTCGCCGACGTTGGTGGTCCTGGCTCGATCCTCGCGGCCCGGATGGCCGTTGCCGATTTCGGGGGAACCATCGACGGCACCCCGATCGAGATCGTCACGGCAGATCATCAGAACAAGCCGGACATCGCCTCCAGCATCGCCCGCGAATGGTTTGACCGGCGCGGCGTCGATGCCATCGTCGATCTGCCGCATTCGGGCGTGGTTTTCGGATTGATCCCGCTCGCAACCGATAAGAAGCGCTCGCTTCTGATATCCGGCGCAGCCTCTACCGACATCACGGGCCGCTATTGTTCGCCCTATGTCACACACTGGACCGACGACACCTATGCGCTGGCGCGCGGCACTGCGGCGTCGCTGCTCGACCAGGGCTTGAAGACCTGGTTCTTCCTCACCGCGGATTACTCCTTTGGCCATGATCTGGAGGGAGTAGCCCAACAGGTCGTGGACGAGCGCGGCGGCAAAGTGACCGGCAGCGCTCGCCATCCGCTCGGCACCGCCGACTTCTCCACACTCCTGGTGAGGGCGCGCAGTTCCTCCGCCGAGGTGATCGCGCTTGCCAGCGCCGGCGCCGACACTGTCAACGCCATCAAGCAAGCCGGCCAATTCGGGATCACGCGGTCCGGGCAAAAGCTGGCCGCGCTACACGCCTTCGTAACGGATATCAATAGTATCGGTCTGGAGACCGCGCAGAACCTGATCATCAGCACCGGCTTCTACTGGAACGACAATGATGCGACGCGCGCATTCGCCCGGCGGTTTTTTGCCGCCCATGGACGGATGCCAACGCGTGAGCAGGCCGGCGTCTATGTCAGCGTGCTGCACTATTTGAAGGCCGCACGGGCAGGGAACAGCGACGACGCCGCTTCTGTCAACGACCAGATGCGGCAGCTGCCGGTCGACCGCTTCGGCAGCGTGGCGCACATTCAGGCGAATGGACGGGTGACCTATGACATCGGCGTCTATCGCGTGAAGGCGCCTGCCGAAAGCAAGGAGCCGTGGGACTTCTACGTCCGCACAGCCACGGTTCCTGCGAGCGCGGCATTCCGTCCCGCGTCGGCATCCGGCTGCAGCTCGCAGGCGGCCAAGGCGCAATAAACATGGTAGCCAGCGCCTCGCTCCAGGCTTTCGAAGATCCGAGAGCTGTCTCTGCCCCGCTGCCGACCAATCCCGTGCTGAAGGTTCGTGCTCTGACGGTTCAGTTCAAGGACTTCGTCGCCTTGAACGAGGTGTCGCTCGACCTTCGGGAAGGCTGCATTCACGCGGTGATCGGTCCCAACGGAGCAGGCAAATCCACCCTGTTCAACGCGATCAGCGGCTTCATCAAGCCCACCCGCGGTCAGATCGAACTGTTTGGACGCGACGTCACGGCCCGGCCTGCCAATCGGCTGGCCAGGCTCGGGCTGGCCCGATCTTTCCAGATCTGCGCGGTATTTCCCGAATTGTCGGTCGAGGAGAACATGTTGGTGGCGCAGGCCCATGCCAGCCCACCACTCCGGCTGTTGCGCCGCCGCGTCAGCGGCGATCTCGCCCCTCACAACGAGACTCTGCTCGCGCGAGCTGGCCTGACCTCCGACCGACGCAGGCAGGCGCGTGAACTCTCCTATGGCCGGCGACGCCTGCTCGAAATTGCAACCACGCTCGCCCTCAAACCTCGCCTCCTGCTTCTCGACGAGCCGACGTCGGGGCTCGGCCGGGAAGACATCGGTCCAGTCGTCGAGATGATTGCCGACGCAGCGCAGGATTGCTGCGTCCTGCTGGTTGAACACAATCTCAAGGTCGTCGAACGGCTCGCGGACCACGTCACCGTCCTGGCGAACGGCGCCGTTCTGAGCGACGGATCCTATCAAGACGTTGCGCGCGACCACCGCGTCCGCGCCGCCTATCTCGGTGCAGCCGCTGATGCTTGATCCGGAACGAAGCCTTCCGCTTGCGATATCCAACCTCAAGGCCTGGTATGGCGAGGTCCAGGCGCTGTTCGGGATCGACTTCACCGTATCGGAGGGTGAGGTCGTCGTGCTGCTGGGCCGCAACGGCGCCGGCAAGAGCACCATCCTGCGCGCCATCATGGGCCTGTTGCAGCGGCAGTCGGGGCATGTGCTGGTGCAGGGGCGAGAGGTGCGTTCGCTGCGTCCATCGGAGCGCGCGCATCTTGGTCTCGGTTACTGTCCGGAAGAGCGAGGGATCTTCGCCAGCCTCACCGTGGCCGAGAACATGGCGCTATCGCCCACGCTGGGCGGCTCCGGCATGAGTGATGATGAGATCTTCGAACTGTTTCCGAATCTCAGGTCGCGGACCCGCCATCTCGGCGGGCAGCTGAGCGGCGGCGAACAACAGATGCTGGCGATCGGGCGGATCCTGCGATCCGGTGCCCGAACTCTGCTGCTGGACGAGCCGACGGAGGGGCTGGCACCCATCATCATCCGCCAGATCGAACAGGCGATCACCGCCCTCAAGCAGCGCGGCTACACCATCCTGCTGGTCGAACAGAACCTCGCTTTCGTGCTGGGCGTCGCTGACCGAGTTGTTGCAATCGAGAACGGACTGGTTGTCGACAATTGCCCGACCTGCGAGGCCGAGCGCATCGAAGCGCGCCTCTCCAAATACGTTGCCGTGTGAATCCTTATGTCAAACCTCGTTCTCTCCTATCTCACGATCGGTCTGGTCAATGGATCGTTCTATGCCCTGCTCTGCCTCGGCCTCGCATTGATCTTCGGGCTCTTGAACATCCTCAACATGGCTCACGGCGCGCTCTACATGATGGGTGCATTTGCCGCCTGGGCGGCCGTTGCGCGCCTTGGTCTTCCCTATCTCGTGGGCCTGTGTGCGGCTGCCGTTCTGGTTGGATCGACCGGGATGGTGCTGGAGCGACTCTTGTTGCGGCGGACCTACAGTCTCGATCCGCTCTATGGATTCATGCTGAGCTTCGGGCTCGCAACCGCGATCCAGGGCGGATTTCAGGTCATCTTCGGCTCTACGGGACTGCCCTTCACGACGCCCGCCTGGCTGTCGGACGTGGTCGATCTCGGCTTTGCAGTGTTCCCCGTCTACCGGCTGTGGGTCGTCATGGTCGCCTTTATTGTTTGCCTTGGGGTGTGGATCGCGATCGCACGAACCAAGGCTGGAGCGACGCTTCGGGCGGCTTCCGAGAACGCCACGATGGCCGAAGCGCTGGGCGTCCCGATTCCTGCGGTGATGACGGCAACCTTTGGGCTGGGCGCGGCTCTTGCGGGCCTCGCCGGCGCTCTTGCGGCGCCGATCTATCAGGTGAGTCCGTTGATGGGGTCCGACGTCCTGCTTGTTGTCTTCGCCATCATTGTGATCGGCGGGATGGGCTCCCTCGGAGGGACAATCCTGGCGGCCTACTGCCTGGCATTGCTCGAGAGCGCGACACTGGCGGTGTTCCCGCAAGCGGCCAATGTCATGATCTTCGCTTTCATGTGCATCGTCCTGTCGGTCCGGCCACAGGGCCTGTTCGGCATCGAGGTGCTGCGTCATCATTCCTTTGCCGGCATTCCTCCCCCGGTCACGGCCACGCCGGATGTACGCGCGGACAAGAAATACGAGCGCATCCTGATCGTCGTCATCATCGCAGCTGCACTCGCTGTCCTGCCGGCACTGCTCTACCCAATCTTCCTGGTCAAGATCTTCTGCTTTGCGATTCTTGCCGCGTCGTTCAACTTCCTGCTGGGGTTCGCCGGGGTCATGTCGTTCGGACAGGCGGCTCTCTACGGGACGGCCGCCTATGTCACCGCGCATGCGCTGAAGCACTGGGCGATGTCCCCGGAGCTGGCCATGCTGGCGGGGATCACTGCCGCTATTCTGCTCGGCATCGTCATGGGAGCGCTGGCGATCCGGCGGCGTGGCATCTATCAAGCCATGATCACGCTCGCCGTCGCCCAGATGGTCTACTTCGTGTTCGTCCAGTCGAGCTTCACGCATGGCGAGGACGGGCTGCAGGCGGTGCCGCGCGGCCTCCTGTTCGGTCTGATTGATCTGCGCAACGACCTCGCCGTCTATGCACTTGCCGTCGCAGCCTTCTGCTCCGTCCATTTCGGCATCAAGCGGCTGCTGTCGTCTCAGCTTGGGATGATGCTTGTCGCGGTCCGCGACGACGAGCGGCGCGCCCTGTCCCTTGGTCAGAATGCCCGGGGCCTCAAGCTGTTCGCCTTTGCGATCGCCGCCAGCTGTGCCGGCCTCGCCGGGTCACTGAGTGCGGTTGCCTTTCAGCTCGCGACTTTGTCCGGCGCGCACTGGCACCTCTCCGGAGAGGCTGTTCTGATGTGCCTCATCGGGGGCCTCGGCACATTGAGCGGACCCTTGGTCGGCGCCGCGGTCCTGGTCACGATGCAGCACTTTCTCGCTCCCTATGGGGCCTGGGTGCAGGTGCTCCAGGGCATCGTCTTCGCATCATGCGTCCTGACCTTTCGTGACGGGATGATGCCTCGACACGCGTTCGCCTGGCCTTCACGGCTCCGCGGGACCAGCGCCAGCTCATTCGCACCTGCCGAGACCCTCGAGGAGACGGGCCGATCATGACCATCGCGATCCCACACAGTCGGCGTCAGCTTTGCGAGATGGATGGCGATCCTTCGCAGCTGACAGCCACGGCTGCAGCTTCGGCCATACGCGAACGACGCCTCTCCGCGGCCACACTACTCGAGGCCTGCCTCGCTCGCATCGCGGCACGCGACGGCGAGGTCCACGCCTTCACTCATGTCGCGGTGGACGCGGCGCGCGAGCAGGCGTTCCTCGCCGACAAGGCGCAATCGGAAGGCCGGCTCTCCGGACCGCTCCACGGCCTGCCCGTCGGCGTCAAGGATGTCTTCGATACGATCGACATGCCATCAGAATATGGCAGCAGCCTGCTGCGCCACCGTCGCCCGGCAGCGGACGCCGCGGCGGTCGCGATGCTCAGGCGATCCGGCGCCATCATCATCGGCAAGACGACGACGTCGGAGTTCGGCATGTATCATCCGAGCGCGACCCGCAATCCCAATGATCTTGGGCGCTCACCTGGTGTGTCTTCGGCCGGCTCGGCGGCAGCTGTGGTCGACCGAATGGTCCCTCTTGCACTCGGGACTCAGCACACCGCCTCGACGGTGCTGCCGGCATCATTCTGCGGAGCGTATGCCTTCAAGCCGTCGTTCGGGTTTGCAAGCATGGAAGGCTCCAACATCCTGGTGCCGCGGCTTGCGCAGATTGGCTATCTCGCGAGATCCGTCCAGGATCTCTGCTTGTTTGCCGGCGCATTTGATCCCGTTGTCGACAGCGCCGCCGATCGGATCGGACGCCCTCCCAGGCTGGCTGTGGTGCGCGGACCGGGATTCGAGCAGGTCGCTCCGGACGCGGGCGAGGCTTTGACGGCCTTCATCGGTGCGTTGCCGGTTGCAGTCCACGAGCTGGATCTTCCGAGCGAGTTCGGCGGTGCGATCGAGGTGGCTCTTGGCCTTTTGAACGCTCATCTGGCGGCTCGCTTCGGCGATCTACCCCAGCATCTGTCTGCCAAGCTGTGTCCACCGCTGCAGGATGGAATTGCCGCAGGCCTTGCGCTCAGCGCAAAACGTTACATCGAGTTGAACGCGTTGGCCGATCGCTTGATCAGACTGACGTCGAAGCTGTTCGCGCAGCACGATGTGCTTGTGACCCTTTCGGCGCTGGGCGAGGCGACAAGGCTCGATGAAGGTCCCGGCTCGGGGAGTCTTGCCATGCCCTGGAGCCTGTGCGGTCTGCCTGTCGTCTCACTGCCGCTGCTCTGCGGCGCACACGGCTTGCCGATCGGTCTCCAGCTCATTGGGCGTCATGGCTCTGACCGTGAGCTGCTTCAGAGCGCCGCCTGGGTTGCTCACACCTGCCGCCTGCCAACACGGGTTGATCATTGATGCGATATTCATCCGCCACCGAGCCGACAACGGGTTCCGACACGCAGATCGAAGTGAACGGACGGGTCTACAATTGGCCGCGCGTTTCCACTGTCATCATCTGCTTCGACGGCTGCGATCCCGACTATATCGCAGCGGCGAGCAGCGCGGGCATCGTCCCTGCCCTCGATCGCATGCGACGCGACGGCTTTGCGACCACGGCGCTCGCGGCCATACCGACCTTCACCAATCCAAACAACGTTTCGATCGTCACCGGGGTCGCGCCCGCGCACCACGGGGTGTCGGGCAACTTCTACATCGATGCCGCGAGCGGAGAGGAGGTGATGATGGTGGACGCATCGCCGATGCGAGCGCCGACGATCCTTTCCGCCTTCTCCCGTGCCGGAGCCAAGGTGGCCGCCGTGACGGCCAAGGACAAGCTCCGCAAGGCGCTTGGCAAGGACCTCAAGGGAATCGTGTTCTCTGCCGAGAAGGCGGATTGCTGCAGCGAAGCCGAGAATGGCATTGCAGACGTGCCCGCGCGGATCGGCCGCTCCGTCCCTCATCAGTATTCGGCGGACCTGTCCCTGTTCGTCCTGGACGCGGGTCTCAGGCTCTTGGCGGATCATCGTCCTGATCTGATCTATTTGTCGCTGTCCGACTATGTCCAGCACGCCTACGCACCGCACGAGCCGGAAGCCCTGGCGTTCATGGCCAAGGTGGATCAGAGGCTCGGCGCACTGCTCGCCGAGGGCGCGCTCGTCGGGATCGTCGCCGATCACGGTATGAGTGATATGGCGCACGCCGATGGTTCGCCCAATGTCATGTATCTCGGCGATCAGCTCGACGCAGTCTTCGGCCTCGGGCGGACGCGGGTGATCTGTCCCATCACCGACCCGTTCGTCCGCCATCACGGCGCGCTCGGCGGCTTCGTCCGGGTTCACCTCCTGGATCCAGTCCTGCGCGCCTCAGACGTCGTTTCGTTTCTCGCGGGGCTTCCGGGCGTCGGTCTCGCCTTGACCGGAGACGATGCGGCCGCCCGCTTCGAGCTGCCGCGCGACCGCGAGGGCGACGTCTGCGTGATCGCAGCAAAGGGAATCGCCCTGGGCGCCCGGGCGTGCGACCACGAGCTTTCCAACCTGGCGGGCGCAAGGCTGCGCTCGCATGGCGGTCTCGCCGAGCAGCGCGTCCCCTTCATCCTGTCTCATCGGCTTCGCGCGAGCCCGGGCGCGCCCGACGGGCGCAGTTTGCGCAATTTCGATATTTTCAGTGTCGCACTCAATGAGGTGGACCTTTGACCATGAAGCGTGTTGTCATCATGATCCTCGACGGACTTCGACGGGACCTCATTTCGCCTGCGACCACGCCCCATCTCGCAGATTTCGCCGCGCGCGCCGAATGGTTCGAGGACTACCGGACCGTCTTTCCTTCGTGCACACGCGTCGTGTCGGCGAGTGTTGCAACCGGATGCACTCCGGCAAGACATGGACTGCAAGGCAATTCCGTTGCCCTGATCGAATCCGGCAGGTTGGTGCTGCGCGACGCCGGAGATCCGCAGTTTCTGCAACACAAGCGCCGAGTCACGGGATCCTCACTGCAAGTGCCGACCCTGGCGGAACGCGTCAAGACCGTGGGTGGCCAGATCGTCTTCAGCAACGTGTCCCCCGGGGCTGCCTATGCCCATGATCCCGACGGGCATGGATTTGTCTATCACCGGGCCGGCTCGTTCGGACCTGGCCGCATTGAAGTCGCGGCCGGCGATCGATTGGACGTCACGCTGGACAGCGGCGGTGACGCCAGGATGACAGCCCGCTTCATCGACGACGTGATGGTGAAGCGTCGCCCGGCGGTCGGCATTTTGTGGCTTGGCGAACCGGACCACATTCAACACAACGCACCGCTCGGTTCTCCGGACCATCTTGCCGTGCTGGCGGAGGCGGATCGTCGGGCGGCCGAGGTGATCGCAGCCGTCGAAAGACAGCGCGACCAGGGCGAGGACATCCTCCTTCTGATCGGATCCGATCATGGTCATCAAACGGTCGAGGACATCGTCGACATCGATGCAGCGCTGATCACCGCGGGTCTCAAAGCCAACCCCATGTCCGACGAGATTCTGGCCATCTCGAACGGGACCTCGGCCTTAATCTATGTCGATTCCCAGCGCGGCCCCTCGCTGCAGAACGTGCGATCGCTTCTGGAACGCAGTGATTGGGCCGGGCAGGTCTTCGGGCCGGACGAGCTCGACCGCGTTGGACAAGCTCACACCGGCGGCCTTGCCTTTGCTGTGTCCATGCGGTCCAGCGACGTCCCCAACCGCTTCGGAATCCGCGGTTCGAGCCTCGCGGCCAAGCCTGCCCTCGGCAAGCCCGACCGACTTGGATGCGGACAGCATGGAGGACTCGGGACCTACGAGCAGGCTCCGTTCCTGATGGCATGGGGCGAAGGCTTCAGTCCGGGTCGGATCCGCAAGTCACCCGCGCGCGTCATCGACATCGCGCCGACAGTGCTGTCCCATCTCGGGCTGCCCCGCACAGGGATGGACGGCGAGGCCTTGCAGGCGGCAGCCTGGCGTTCCGAGACGCGCGCCATGACGGCCTGACGCCCGCGCTGTACACGCATTGGCCCAAACGATGTCCAACCAAGCATCTGTGGCCAATGCCTGCCGGCTGCACCGCAGCCCCCCATCCTGTCGATGCCCCCTGGGGCGAGCAGTTGTTCACTGGTGCCGAGAGCGCGTAGCCACTGCGCTGATCAGAGCGCCGGACTGTCGAAGAACGTCCGCCGCAGGCCGATGCGGCCACCGCTGAGATGATAGACATCGGCGAATCTGGCCCTCAAGGGACGCCCATTCTTGTCCTGGCCCGCAAAGCTGCCCCAGCAGGCGATCTGTTCGCCATTGCTCAGCACCTGCTCAAGCAGGTGCTCGCCCGAGGCCACGATGCGCTCGTGGCGATAGAACTGCATGATGGCCAACTTGCCGACAAAGGGCTCATATCCTGGACGCTCATAGACGGCACCGTCGTCCAGCAGGCTGGACAAGCCTGCCCAGTCGTGAGCGTCGATACACGCGAACAGGTGCCTGACATATGCCTCGGCTTCCCGGTGACCCAGCGGTCCCTGCATGCTTTCCCCCGCCATTGAGAGCCGGCTCTGCTCACATCGCCGCTGCGCGCGGATCGGATTCCTCGCGCCAGCTTACGCCCATGGCGGCCTCCAGATCGGCCAGCATCTCCTGCACCGGCATCCAGACAAGACCACAGCGCATCGATCCGAGCGGAGATACGACCAGTTCGACGCTCGACCGCTCGATCCGGGTGTAGCCGGTGCGATCCGCCATGCCGCCGGCAATCACAGCGTCGGCCATCATGCTGATCGTGAAATCCGTATTCCAGCGCGCATGAGCATAGGCACGCGAAATCCGGGGCAGGATTCGCGCCAACCCTCTGCCGCGAAAATCGCGCCGGTACCAGCCGGCGCCGGAAAACACGACCCTCCCCGCAATCGTCGACGCCACCGGGGTCGCAATCAGACAGCCGTCGCCGCGCGCCAAGGCGGCTGCCGGATCTGCGTAGAACATACGAAGCGAGATGGCTTCCTCGAACAGCGTCGTGGCTGTCCAGTCGTAGTACCGACCCGCCTGTGTCGCGACGATCTCCCCGTCCTTGTCTTTTCCGACCATGACGAAGGTGTTCTCAGCTGTCGCGCCGCCGAGGTCGGGCTGGAAGATCGGCACCAGCGGTCGCCAGCTGTCGGAATTTGCGCTGTTGATGTCGAGCAAATCCTGTAGGCTCGCAAAATAGACGCTGATGCCGCGCTCTTGGGCGGCGGTGTCAGCGGCGAGGAAGAAGCGTCCCAGGAGGCTGATCGGACCATGATCGATCTTCAGATTGGAAGGCACGCGGCCAGATTGAGGACAGCAATCCTGCATCGACATTCCTTGCCCTTTGCTACGTCACGCACATCAAACCGTGGCTGGCGACGATTGCATTTGATCTATCCTCTGTAGTTGTAGCGCGAATGACATAATTCTGGTTGATTGTTTCAAGCTGAGATTGATGCTTCATGGACGAACATCTTGGATACGGCATGAGGTAAGCGGACGTGGCGACTTCCAAACAGCTCCCTGACGGCCGCCCCGCTGCGTCCCGAAACCAAGGCAAGCGGCTCAGGAGGTCATCCAAGAAGCCCAATCATGTCGATCAGCATGTGGGAACGCGCTTGCGCCTGCGACGGAACCTGCTCGATCTCAGCCAGGATGACCTGGCAAGACGCCTCGGCGTGACAGCTCAACTCATTCAGAAGTATGAAGCGGGCGAGACCCGGATCAGCGCATCTCGGCTGTACGAAATCGCAAACCAGCTCGCTGTTCCGATCACGTGGTTCTTTGACGAGATTGACGTCAAGGCAGGCGCCGCTGTGCCAGAGGCGGCTCATGAGCAGACGGCGGACTTCAGTGAGCTTGTGACCAAACGCGAATCTCGCCAACTGCTCGAGCTCTATTTCGGCATATCCGACGAGCGGCTTCGCCGAAAGGTGCTGCAGATGGCTGAACTTCTCCGCTCGCGCGACGACGAGTAATGCGCTCAGGACATCGGCCAAGCCGAATGACTGAGTTTTCGCATCCCTCATGCAGTCCTTGCCCAGAGGGTCGACTCCCGCGGCGGCTGCGAGACGGACCAGCGCGCCGATCATGCTGATCGCCGTTGGCTACGCAGCAGATTTCGATAGCCGGCTCGGATCAGGGTCTGACCTGTTTGAACCAGCCGGATCGTCCGGCTGCGCAGGTCGTGCGTTTTCCATCCCCGATCTTCAACTCGCTCGGACCCGAACAGAACCGTGGCGATCGCCCGATAATTCTGGCCCTCGAGGCGGCCATCCAAGGCGCGCAGCGCAAGAACGAGGCGCCGGCGCTGCTGAATGGGCCCGGTGTGAGCCGGCAGCCGGATCGGACCTCGTCTCAGCGCCGTCCAAAGCCGATAGGCCGCGCGCGTCTGCAAATCGAAATCACGGTCGAGCGGCAGTTCGACAGCCACGGCCGTCCCCTTCGCCGGAAGCCGGGAGAGCATCAGCCGGTGCGTGGCGCCGCCCAACTGCAGCACCGCGTACCAGCCGTCGGACGCCCGTCTCAGCTCGATGCCGGGCGATCCGCGAAGGTCGAGATGAGAGAATGGCGCAAGCGAGCCTTGCGAGGTCGGAGCAACCCGAAGCACAGTCGGCAGCACTTCCGGCGCCCAGAATATGGCCTGAGCATCAAACCGGCGCATTGGGTCAGCCGCGAAAAGAAAGCCCCCATCGCTGCCGGAATTCAGGATCGGTCGGGCCGTCTTTGTCTTGTGCAAGCAGATCGCTGTAGTCTCGCCGATAGTCTGGATTACGACGTAGACATTCCCAGGCAAAGTCGGCCGCATCGGCTGTTTCGAGCTTCTTGTAAGACTCGGACGACCTCCAGTTGAACTCGCTCATTACACACTCGTCCCTGCCATTTCCACTCTCTCACCAAGGTTTGCAGAGGCTAGCAACGAGGGCTCCTGCACGTGGCTATCAATCTGCGGCGTTGACACCGATCGAGCGCAACACAGTGGATTTTGCGTATTCCAGGGACTTTCGGTTTCACTCAAATCGCGTGATTCCGGGCAGCGATGATGAGGCCCCGCTGCAGTCTGCGGCATACCAGCCTCGCCTCAGGTCCACTTGCTGAGGATTTCAGCAGATCGACGGCGGTCGCGCGACCCTATCAAGTTTGCTTACGCTCGAAGCTCACGCGCGCTCTCAAATGGCGCTCACATCCGTCTGAGAAGCGCTTCGTCCGCCCTTGGCAATGTCGGTCAAGCGATCTGGGCCACAGCTCAATCTGTGGGGGCGAGCTGATGTTCCAGCCATCGTGCAGCACGATCGGAGATCAGCTCCGGACGAAGTCCGGCTGCGCCGGTGCTCTTGTGAGGCGCCCCTATCGTAAGCCATTCCCCGAGCGCGCGCGCCCACCCTGCGGCAGGATCAATGGCCAAAAGAGGTGCAGCCAAGCTGCCCTGGCACAATGGGAGACGCCATACCGTTCCCTCAAGCACACATATGTCGTCGCGAACGATGACAGTCCAGTGCTCAACAAATCCGGACCATTCGAGCGCAGATGGTGGCGGTGACGTTCCTGTGCGCAAGCAGCCGAGCAGCTTTGCTGCGAACACAAGGTTCGCCTTTGACCCCCGCCAGTTCGTCCCGCAATCTGCCCGATGGGGACAGAGCAGACGGGCAGTATCCGCTCGTGCAAGGGAGGGAGCATCCGTTGCGACGCTAGGTCCGATGAAAACTGGTGTCTTGACCATGCCGGCCTTCTCGCTGCTCAAAACAAGATTTCAAACAGAGACTAAAGGTCGATCCGATTGACGTATGGCGCTTTCACGTCGACGGCGACCGTAGCGTCGTCTTCACCGCACTGAAGGATTTCCCGATATTGTGACAGGCATACGACTGCATTCAGCACCACTACCCCTAAAGGCAGTGCTGCTTTCTCGTCATTTTCATATCAGGAAGCCAAATGAGACAGCATGGTTAGGGGAGATGTCAAACCGCTGCAGAAACTGAGTGGCCGGTCCCTCCTCGCCGGCTTCGCACGCACGCTCCTGTCCAGGGGATGGGACAAAGCGATCTGCATAGACCTGTTGCCAGGAAGACTTTTTGCCGCCGTCTCATCGCTCGCTGGGCCTACTGGGCGACCTCAAGCCGCTCGACGGGCGACGCGTCATTCGAGCTGGCGAACAGCCTTGCTTCCAGCATCGATTGCAACGGCGCAACATCTCCCCTTCGCAACGCGCCGATCGCATTTGGAATCCCAGCCGCGACACGAGCATCGGCGCGACCAGCTGCAATGGCCTGGAACTTGAACCCGATGTCGTCCCAGCTCATGGGGTTCGTAGGTTCTCCCTTCGGCGCCAACACGGTCCGCTCAAAGGTGCCCGAAGCCGTGGTGATGCGAACTCGCCCGGGAACCGCAGCCGGGAACATCAGCTCAAATTCGGGATTGACGGTCATGTGGACGCGTCCAGCGATCTCGATGGCCCTTTGGTCTGTCAGCGACTCGTTGCTCAAGGGGAGCAACGCTGGTGCGCCGCTGGTCGCGGCGACACCGAGGCAGAACGGAAGGCTGTATTGCGCTCCTTCCAGCGTACGCGGCTCCACCTCGTTGCTCAGGGTCAACGACCTCCCAAAGGTCTCCACATCGATGCTGATGATGGCTTCCGGATGAATGTCATGATCGCTCAGCAACGTGATCAGCGCGTCAATCGGCGCGTGAATCCAACGGCAGCAACTATAGGGCTTGAAATAGGTGCTGTTGATGAGCCAACTCGTTCCGAGCCCGTCGAGAAGCCGCGCGCGATCGTACCGTTCTGAACTGTCCAGAATGTCGATCGGTCCGGTGAAGCCCTGCTTGGCCAGATCGGCCGCCAGGATGCCATTGGCAGCTCCCCATGGGATGCCCTCCTTGACGCTGTTGCCTCTGAACCGGGTGTATGGAGTGGCCGACTGGCTCGGTGCCGTTGTCCCAGCGATTGAGATCGCGTGTGCGATCTGGCTCCGCGACAGCCCTCTCAGCCAACCCACCGCTGCCGCAACGGCTTGACCGCTCCAGAGGCCGCTGTTCACCGTCGGGACGCTTCGCAGATCCCGGGCAGCAGAAATACGAATGCCTATCTCATATCCGATGGCAATGGCGGCAAGCGCCCGTTGCCCATCCAAGGACGGACTGCCGAGCAGTGACAATACCCCCGGAATGATCGCTGCGCCGGGGTGGCCCGAAGCGGCGCGGTGGCCATCATCCAGGTCGAGCGAGCACGCGCAGGCCGCATTGACGAAGGTTGCCCCCGCAGCGGTCGACCGCTCTCCTGAAAACCACATCGCCGCCGGTCCATGGCCCCAGGTCGCGCTCGCTATTCGGCGCACGGCCACCGCATTTGGCGTCTCATGGCCGGCTATCGCGGCGGTCATCAAATCGAGCACGCATTTCGCCGCGCTGATCCGGGCTTCTTCTGGAACTTTGCTCGCGCTGACCCATTCGGCCAACAGCTCGGCAGCGGTGTATGTCATGCGGGCCTCCAGGGATCTTCAACATGTGTGCTGATCGGACGAGGTGAGGTAGCGCAGCCGTCCGACTCATGATTGGCAAACCGAACTCTATCGAAGTGGCACGAAGCTGGCCTTTGAGCATCTTCCGCGCGAATGGCAGCAGGAAGTCAAAGTCGAATTTTGCGAGCACCTATTCGTCGGAGTTATGGGGTTGAGCCGGATCCGCGCCGATCCTTTCAGTCGGTTTTGGCGCGGACCGTCGCGGTGTGGTGCCACTTGCCGGGCAGGCGAAGCTTTGACGAAACTCCGGCCAGCTGCTCGTACATCGCAATGAAGAGATTTGAAGCGATCACGACGGCAATCCCAGCCAGCTCGATCGGGACCGGCATCTCACGCCAGACGAGGAGACCGAGCAGAAAGGCAAAGACGAAGGTGGCGTATTCGAAGGGTGCAACGACGCTCGCCGGCGCCATCTGGTAGGCCTTGGTGAGCAGAATCTGAGCAGCGCCGCCCAGAACACCAATTGCGACGAGGATCGGCAAGTCAGTCACGCTCGGCCAGACTGCAGAGAACGGCAGTGTCGCTGCGCTCACCAATGTGCCCGAGAGCGAAAAGTAGAAAACAATGGCCATGCTCGTCTCGGTGTCCCGCATCTTGCGGATGGAGATCAATGCAAGGGCCGTAGCCACCGCACCGGCCAGCGCGAACAAGACTCCCGAGGAGAGCCCCCGGCCATCGGGATGGGCCATCAGCAGCACGCCGCCAAATCCGAAAACGACGGCAACAAGACGATGGAGGCGAATGCTCTCCCCGAGCAAGGGAATGGCAAACAGCGTAATGAACAACGGTGCTGCGTAGCCCAGCGCCGTCGCGGTCGCGAGCGGCAGCATCCCGACCGCCGTGAAGCTGAAGAAGAGGGAGCAAAGACCGGCAACGGAGCGGCGCAGATGAGCGCCCGGCCGTTCGGTGCGAAGCAGGCGATAACCTCCGAGACGCCGGACAAGCCAGAGAATCGGCAGCAGAGCGAAGAAACTCCGAACGAAGACGATCTGTCCCACGGGGTACTCGCCGCCCAGCTTCTTGATGAAGGCGAACATGACGGCGAGCACCGCTGCCGAGAGCACCTTATAGCCGATTGCCGGCAGGTGAGATGACACCGAGCTGTCTGGCACGCCCTGCCGGCTGCTGATGATCGTCATACAAGCCTCATGGTCGAGAAGCGGCCAAGATCTACGCGATACGGCGAAGCTCATCGTCCCAGGGCGCGAGCGGTGCGCTGAATGTCTCGATCACCTGTCCCTTGGAAGCCGCATCCAGTCCCAGCCTGCGCAGGTTTCGGCCGGTCTCCAGATAGTCCGTCTCGTTGACGATGGAGGCCAGATCGATGATCGACTTGATCGCGGTGGAATGGAGGCCGACCTTGACGCCGAGCTCGAACCAGGGAACCAGAACGTATGGAACGTCCTGCACAATAAACCTGTCGCGCATGTGCGTCGGCGCCATCTTGGTCGTGTTGTGTTCGACCGTCTCTCTGGCGAACTCGCCGAAACTGGCGAAGGCCCTGTCGTAGTAGCTGTTCATGATCGCCACGACAGGCTGCGGCTTGAAGCCAAATTCCCTGGCGATCGCCATTCTCTCCTTGTCGACTTCGTCGATGACGCGGGCGACCGACGTCGACATGCCTTCACGATAGAAATAGAAGTCGCCCTTTCGCGTCTCGATCCATCCGGCGTTCATCAGCGCCGGCGTCGGATGAATCACTCCGGTAATGCAAGACATGCCGATCTCGAGAACATTGCTGCGCCACTCCAGCGGCATCGGGAAGATCGCGCCAATCTCATCGCGCAACGCTTCACTGACATCGACCGGCATCGCTGCGATCGGCATGATGCTCTTGATGCCCATCACCGTCACCTTGCCATCCTGCATTCTCGAGGCGTAGGGCGCCGTGGCGGTTTCGAGGATGTACCGCGCATTGATTTGTCTGCGCGCCATGAGAGCGAAGAAGTTGCCCGTGATCGAAATGACGACATGCTTGCTGAGGTCGAACTTTGCGAGTTCGCTCAGGACGGCCTCATGGCCATATGACGGGACCGTGATGATGATGAACTTGGAGAACCGGACGACGTCGGCCATGTCCGAGCTGACATCCGGATGGAAGCGGCCCTCGATCTTGAGGCCTGCTTCCAGATAGCCGTTGCGGTCGATTGTCTCCGCGTGCCGGCGATGCGCCGGATGCGCGTACAACAGTACGTTCGCTCCTCGACTGGCAAGATCGGCCGCGAACGCACATCCGCAATTCCCGGCACCAATGATCGAAACCGACGTCTGCATGTTGCTGCTCCATGACGCAACCCAACGTAGATTCAAGTATTCTTGGAGCAGCGCGATCCGGTCAACATAATAATCCTGTAAACATACGGAAGCATCTCGCTAACGTACGCGCCTCGGACACTAATAATGGGCTAGCGGTGAAACGCATAAATGCGCGCATTGACTTGCCTTTGCAGTCAACAGATCGCCTTTATATTTGCACGACTGGCTCACGCGCGCGGAGGCGCCGTCCTCGCTCGGTCAAGGGCAACCGCCAGGATCATGCTTCGTCCAAAGCGGGCTCTGGGACGCACCAATTCATGCAGAGAGGTGCGAAGTCACAGCCTGCAGGGAATTCGTCTCGGCGTGGCGTCGAGCTCCAAGCTCACCGCGTATGCGACAGCTGTTGCAGGTTCTCGTTCGCCTCGACCATCCCTGGAGCAAGACTGAGATGATCTGGCCCCCCGAAGCTCCACCAGGTCGCAGCCATGGCACCATACTGGGCGAGCAATGCTGCTCGACAGTTACCAGGGGTCGATTGAAGAATAAGATCGCCCCGATAACCTGCGAGTCTCAGCTGATTGAGCGCGCCGGCGAGGTTGGTTCGCTGACGAGACGGCGAAGCGCGGTTGACGTGCAAATTCCAGTCCTTCAGGTGGACGTTCACGATCCGGTTGCCGCAGGCGGCAAGGGCCTCATGCGCATCAGCGCTTGTCGAAGCTCGACATCCAACCGTGTATGTGATGCCGAACCGGTCTGCCGGGTATGGTTCGATCAGCGATGCCAAGAGCGGCGGATCGAGATCAGACTCAAGGGAGAGGACGACGCCGCAAGCCTCGAGGAGCGGCGCAAGCCGATCCAGTCCGGATCGAAGTGCCGCCGCCTCGCGGGAGGAAAGCTGTTGCCCGCCGTTCGCGAGTGGCACCACGAGGAGCTTGATGCCGATCTCAGCACACGCCTCGATCACGGCACCGAGCAGATCGAGCCTCGCCCAATGCTCACGGCCGGTGACCTTGTAGAAGGGGGATTGCATCATGAAGTCGGCGGACAGCGATGGAATGCAGATGTCGCACTCGCGACTAAGCCGCCGCATCTGATCTCGTCCGGTGGAAGACATCACAGGATTCATCAGGATCGGCTCGTCACCGATCCTCCACTCGATCAATTCGAAGCCGACTTTTTGGGCAACCGAGAATTCCTCGCGCCAGCAATCCGTGAGAAAGCCTCGTCCTCTCTTGTCAGCCGGCTCCATGAGGTCACCCTGCACAAATCCGATGCGGCTGACCATCTGCGCCTCTCCGAAAATCATATCATGGATCCTTCGACTGGACGCGCCAAAGCTTGATGACTTGCGACCGGCTGCGGCACGGAGAGCCTGCACCGCAAAGATAGGGCGACCGACCACACACTGCCACTACCAACCCTGGTAGAGGTCCGCGGTCCGGAGCGCAGTCTTCTTGTTCCGCAAGCGACGACCGCCATCTGCGGAATTGCATCACCATTCACGGATCCGTACCCGTCCTAAGGTTGCCGGCGGCAGCCGTACACGTCCAGCCCCCTATCCGGCTTGGTAGCTTCCGCGCGCGCCGGAAGCTGCTCTACTGCATCTGATGCAGCAGACACATGATGGAGATGGGAATGGTGCACAAGGCAGTCCTAGCTGGCAGCGACGAGCCTGCCGAGGAGTTCTGCAGTGTCGCAAACTCAGCTAAAAATCAGGACAAGGGCCTTGCATTCGCGACCGGCTGGAAACCGGATTCGGGGGTCGACCAATCCGCGGCGGGATGCGACCAGATGTCTGCGCCGGCTTCTACAGCCCGCGACGAAGGCCGCTCCATCTCCGTGCCTTCGAGACCACGCGTCCTGCTGGTCGGCGACAAGGGATTCACGAGCCTGCTCAAATACATTCTCGAGAGCAACGGCTTCGACTGCATGCTGACTGGCACCCTGACAGATGCGATCGCCTCCGCCGCCGCCGCGCGCCCCGGCTTGATCGCCCTGGACGATGTATCGTGCGGGGATCGCGTAGCCTTCGCGCTCGAACAGTTGCACCGGGACCCTGCAACGCAGAATGTCCCGACGCTGATCATGGCAAGCGTATCGCCTCACCTCGAGGAGGCGTGCGTCCATGCGGATCGGACAAGCTATATATTGAAGCCGTTTCTTCCGGACATCTTCATCGACCGGCTGCGTGGTCTTCTGCGCGAATCGACTTGTTCCAGTCCCAAAGTGCTTCGATTTGCCGACATTGTCATGGAGTCCGACGCGCATCGCGTCTCCCGAGGAGCGCGCTGCATTCGCCTCTGCCCCGTCGAATATCGGATCTTGCAACAGCTCCTCGAATGCCCCCGAAAGGTCTTTTCTCGGGAGCAGATCCTATCCAGCATTCGAGCACATACTCAGGAGAACGCCGTTCGCTCGATCGATGTTCATATCAGCCGCATTCGCAAGGCTCTTTGTGAACGTGGCGAGCCGAACTATATCCGTACGGTGCGAGGATTGGGCTATTCGCTCGACTTCGCCCCGGACGGACCTGCCACCTACCTTCCCCGACCTGAGCCGGTCAGCAACGCGCGAATGCTGCACCGATCGGATCGGGTAAACACCGCTCGCCGCTGATCAGGGAGCGGCTCTCGCGCTAGCCTCCAGCGAAGCTTCCGCTCGGTCGACCTCAATCCAAGGAATTGGGCGACTGGATTACGATCACGGCACACTCGCCAATGAACTTCTTTGGCGGGGCTTCAAGTCATCGCGCTCCGATGCGCAGGCTCCCCCACGCGATCTCGCTTGTTTCCGGGAAGTAGCATGCCCGGAATCGGCCGTCTCCCGACGTCTCCAACTGCGGCTTTTCGACGGAACATAGACCTTCCGCTCGCGCGCAACGCGGATGAAAGCCACAGCCCGGAGGCGGATTGGCTGCAGAAGGAACCTCTCCCACGATCTGGATCAGAGGCCGGCGGGCCCTCGGATCCGGCACTGGATAACTGTCGCGCAGAAGCCTGGTGTAAGGATGCAACGGACGGTCAAGAACATCTGCCGTCGGCCCCTCTTCGATGATGCGCCCAAGATACATGACGGAGACTCGGTCGCAGAAATGGCGGACCACCCCGAGATCATGCGAAACGAACAAGAACGACAGGCCGCGGCGTTCGCGCAGCCCCTCCAGCAGTCGAAGAATTTGCGCCTGGACCGACACATCGAGAGCAGAAACGGCCTCGTCTGCGACGACCAGTTCGGGATCCAAGACCAGCGCCCGTGCAATGCCAATCCGTTGCCGCTGCCCCCCTGAGAACTCGTGCGGGTAGCGTTCCAGTGCTTCTCGCGGCAACCCGACCTCGAGCATGGCGGCTTCCGCCTTCTCGCGGATGTCCTTGGACGAGAGTCGCAGATGAACACGAAGGGGTTCTTCCAGAGTCTGCCGGATTGTTCGGCGCGGATTGAGCGAAGAATACGGATCCTGAAACACGATCTGCATCCGGCGCCGCAACGCGCGCAAGGTGGCCCCCTTGGCGGCGCGGACATCGATGCCGTCGAATAAGATTGATCCGCTATCGGGCTCAATGAGCCGAAGAATGGTACGCGCGACCGTTGACTTGCCACAACCGGACTCGCCCACGAGGCCAAGGGAAGCCCCCTTTGGAATGCGGAAGGACACATCATCGACCGCCCGGACGCATCTGGCGCCTGAACCTCCGTGTCTCACGAAGGTCTTCGAAAGATGACGTACAACAAAGTCGCCGCTTCCCAGGGATGTCGTCATCAATGCACTCCTCCGACCGGTCTGACGGGACAGCGCACCAAATGTCCGGGATCACCTGATGATACGAGCTCTGGGTGCAGTTCGGTACAGCTGCGGTCCTTGAACGGGCAGCGGGGCGCATAGGCGCAGCCTGCTGGAACGGCAGACAGGGCCGGAACACTGCCGGGGATCGGCTCCAGACTCTCGCTGGCCCGGTCAGCTCGCGGCATGGCGCGCAGCAACGCCGCCGTATAAGGATGCATGGGC
Organism: Bradyrhizobium sp. SZCCHNR1051; assembly: GCF_032489615.1. Classification (NCBI taxonomy): domain Bacteria; kingdom Pseudomonadati; phylum Pseudomonadota; class Alphaproteobacteria; order Hyphomicrobiales; family Nitrobacteraceae; genus Bradyrhizobium; species Bradyrhizobium sp. SZCCHNR1051. Next base: position 48,407 of record NZ_JAUEYJ010000009.1, read on the forward strand.
TTTGCGAACAGCGCGTCGACAGTCGCAAGCTCGACAATCTCGCCCGCATACATCACGGCAACGCGGTCGGCGATCTGCGCAACCACGCCAAGATTATGCGTGATGAACAACATCGACATTCCGTAGGCCTGTTTGAGCTCTTCGAGTTGAGTCAGCACCTGCGCCTGGATCGTCACATCGAGTGCCGTCGTCGGCTCGTCGGCCAGAAGAACCCTCGGATGGCAGGCAAGCGCCATGGCAATCATGACGCGTTGGCGCATCCCCCCCGAAAATTGATGCGGATACTCATCTAGTCGGCTCTTCGGCGATGGAATCTTGACCTCCGCCAAGAGCCGAAGCGCCTCAGCCTTGGCCTCCATGCGCGACCCTCCGCGATGAATGAGGATCGCCTCCGCGATCTGGTCTCCCACGGTCATGGTCGGATTGAGACTGGTCATCGGCTCCTGGAAGATCATCGCAATCGAATTGCCCCGGATCGTGCTCATGTCCCGCTCGGACAAGGTCACGAGATCTTGACCCTCGAACAACACCTCTCCGCCTTGGATGCGAGCACCGGCATGCGGAAGCAGCCGTAGGATGGACAGGGCCGTGACGCTCTTGCCACTGCCCGACTCGCCCACGACCGCGAGCGTCTCGTTTGGCATCAGTGATACCGAGACGTTTCGTACTGCCGGGTACCAATGGCCGCCGATTCGGAATTCGGTCCGCAGATTGCGCAGGTCGAGAGCTGGCCTAGGAAACGATGTCATGCCTGCTATTCCCCCCGCAGCTTTGGATCGATGGCGTCTCGCAGAGCGTCTCCCAGGAGATTGAGGGCGAGCACGGTCAACAGGATCGCAAGGCTCGGGAAGACCGCGAGCCACCAGGCGTCGAGGATGTTGTCGAACCCTTCGCGGATCATGCTGCCCCAGGTCGGTGTCGGTGGCGGAACGCCTAGCCCGATGAAGCTCAGCGATGCTTCCGTGCGAATCGCGGAAGCCATCCATAGTGAACTCATCACCACGACATCCGAGATGAGATTGGGGAGAATATGAACCCCCATGATCCGGACGGGTCCGAACCCAAGCGCTCGGCCGGCGATCACGAAGTCCTGCTGCTTCAAGGCAATCGTTGGCGCCCGGGCAACTCGCGCAAACGGCGCGATCTCCGTGATTGCGATTGCAATGATCAGGTTCTGAAGGCTGGCGCCGAGCATCGCCGCAATCATGAGGCCGAGCAGGAGAGCTGGAAACGAGAGCATGACATCGAGCACTCCCATCACGAGCTGATCCAGCGCTCCTCCGACATAACCCGCAACGATTCCGATCGTGCAGCCGATTGTCATCGCAATCAGGATGGCGACGAAACCGACCATCAGTGAGATGCGGGCTCCATAGATCAGACGGGACAGGACATCTCGGCCGTAATTGTCCGTTCCGAACAGAAACTCCGCTGACGGCGGCTCGAGCCTGGCCACGATATTCTGCTCCAGCGGGTCATGAGGCGCGATCAGAGGCGCGAGCACCGCCACGACGATGATGAGCGCGAGGAGCAGCGCACCCAGCCAGAAGAGAGGATTTCTGGAGAAGGCCAGCCACAATCGACTGGGCTGCGACACTGCAACCGATGCAACCCCAACCGTCATTTGTATTTCACCCGCGGATCGATAAGCCCATAGGTAATGTCCGTCAGCGTATTCACGACGATGACGCAGATGGCAAAGATGATCATCAGCCCCTCGAGCAGCGTATAGTCGCGAGCGTTGAGTGCCCCGAAGATCAGCTTGCCGAGGCCGGGCCGGTTGAAGATGATCTCCGTGAGCACCGAATTTCCGATCAACGTACCGAAGTAGAGGCCAACAACGGTAACCACCGGAATGAGGCCATTGCGCAGAGCGTGTCGCATGACGAGGCGCGTGGGAGTCACTCCCTTCGCGCGCGCTGTGCGGATGTAATCCTCGCCAAGGACTCCCAGCATGGATGACCGCGTGACACGCACCACATAGGCCATCAGGATCAAGCCGAGATTCAGCGCAGGCAAGGCAAGGCTTCGTAACCGTTCGATCGGATCAGTGCTATCGGACGCGAGAACGGGGAACCATCCCAGCTGGATTGCGAATACGATGAGCAAAAGAATGCCTGACACAAACGCTGGGAACGATAGCCCGACCAACGAGACCAGCCGCGAGACGTAGTCGATCCAGCTGTTGCGGCCGAGCGCGGCGAGGATTCCGAGCGGCAGACCCAGGACGATTCCGATCACGATGGCCGCCAAGGTGAGTTGGATCGTGGAGGGCAACACCAGCAGGACCTCCTGCACGACAGTCCGGCCGCTGCTCAGCGATTGCCCGAGATTTCCGGTGAGCACCTCACCGAGAAAGTGAAGATATTGGACCTGGATCGGCTGATCGAGCCCGAGCCGGGCGCGCATCGCGCGAAGCGAGGCTTCGGTTGCCTGATCGCCAAGGATGACGGATGCCGCATCACCCGGAACGAGACGCACCAGCACGAAGATTGCTGTCAGCATCACCAGCAAAGTGGGGATGGCCAGCAGCAGCCGCTTGAAGGCAAAGCTGATCATTGGATCACCCAGCACATTCGCGAACAGAAACCAGAATGTTCGGACTGAACTCTTCTCTCCAGACAGGGAAAGTGCCTCACAACACCTCCTCCTCTTGATCGAGTGTGGCCAGCTCTCCAAGCGTCACGGGCTTGAGCGGGGGCCTGACTCGATAGAAGCCGATCTCCCCTATAGGACAATCCTGGATTTCCGCGAGGATGCGGGTGACGGTATAACCGCATTGCCGCCCCTGGCAGGGGCCCATCCCTGCACGCGTGAAGGCCTTGATCTGGTTCGGGCCGGAGCCGCCGATCTGCGCCATCGCCCGGATCTCTCCTGCCGTGACCTCCTCGCAGCGGCATACGACGGTCTCATCGGACGGACTAAAAATCCTGCCGTGGGGTCTGAACATGGTGTCAAGAAAGGGCCGCAAGACAAGTTCGCGAGCCAAACTCTTTTGAACGCGCAGCGCTTGCTTGAGCACGATCTGCTCGTCCGCATAGCCGAGCTTGACTGCCAGCCTGTCTGCTGCGAGCGCCCCACGAAATTGCGCGGCCTTCGCACCAGCAATGCCCGCGCCGTCCCCGGCAATGAAGATACCGGCTTTGGTCGTTTCACCCCATTGATCGAGAACCGGAACGTAGCAATCCTGCTCGTCACGCCATTCAACCGCGCAGCCCAGCCCCAGCGGTGCATGGACGTTCGGCACGACACCTTCATGCACAAACAGATTATCCGCGGAAACGGTCTTCTCTTGTGCATCGGCCGTTCGATAGCTGATGGATTCGATCCGGTCCGATCCGTGCGCCACGAGGTCGATGACATGACGGACGACGGGCACACGCCGGTGTCGAAGGACGGCCGTCCACGCGAGCCCTTTGAGGAGCGCCCCACTGGCACGCAGGGCCTTCGGCAGATGCCGGAGCGCCGCCCAATGACTCCCGGCCGGTGTCGTGTCCAGATAGCCGGCGATCTGACCTCCGGCGTTGAGCAACTGAACGAGGTAGAGAAGCGGCAACGGGCCACAACCAGCGACCCAGACCGGCTTGGAGGGGATCTGCCCGGCGGTCTTCAACAGGACCTGAGCGGCACCCACCGTGAGGACTCCCGGCAGTGTCCAGCCTGGGAAGGGAGCAGGCCGCTCCTGGGCGCCGGTTGCGAGGATGATGGCGCGCGCCTCGATCGTCCGGGCCTTACCATCATGGGTCACGAAGGCACGAAAACCAGGTTCGACCTGCCAAAGCTGTGTACGAGGCTCGTACCGCGCGCCGCTGGCGCGGAATGCATCGGTCGCAGCCTTTCCGTCCTGATAAGTCCTTCCAAGGATGGCGCCCCTCGGGGTCGCCGCTTGGGTTTCGACCGAGCGCCAGATCTGCCCGCCAGGCGAACTTTGATCATCCACAACCAGGACGTCAATTCCATAGCGGCGGGCTGTGATGGCCGCTGTCATGCCAGCAGGGCCAGCCCCTACGATGAGAAGATCGGTGGTGCTCATGACGGCAAGCACCGCTTACGCTGCTGGCGCTCAACCTTCATGCCCTCCTGAACCGGGGTCATGCAGGTCTGAACCGAGGCGATTCCATCCACCTGAGCGAGACAGTCGAAGCAGACGCCGATCATACAATAGGGAGCTCGCCCGCTCCCTTTGACCGGTGTGGGGCGCGACCAGACGACAGCCTGCCGGAGCAGCACAGCTGCCAGGCTTTCGCCCGGCTCCGCCGTGACAGGTTTGCCTTCGACATAGACAGTCACGGTCTCAGCGGGCTCATGCAGCTTTCGAAACATCAAAGCGACTCTGATGAAAGATATCGAGCGAATCCGGCAACTGGCCGGCCGAGATGGCATCGGCCAAGACGGTGGAATGCAGAGCTGCAAGCGTGACGCCTGAATGGCACAACGCCACGAAGGCTCCCCGGTGCTTCTGGGACTGGGCGTAGACGGGACACCCATCAGGCGTCATGATGCGCAACCCGGCCCACTGCCGAACCAATTTTGCCTCAGCAAGCCCCGGCACGATGCGAAGCGTCCGCCGACTGAGATCTGCCGCCGCGATCGCGGTCGCGGAGCTATCGAAACCGGTCTCCTCATGGGTAGCACCGATCATCACGGTGCCTTCCCGGGTCTGACGCAAGCCACTCGTCGGCAGAGGCAGAAATGGTTCAAGGCGCTCGGTCACCAGGATCTGCCCGCGTTGAGGCCGCAGCGGGATTTCAAGACCCACTTGCCGCGCCAGCGCCTGAGACCCGAGACCCGCAGCGATCAGCACGCGCGGCGCACTGACGGTCTCGTTTCCGAACGTCACCGTAAAGCCCGCCTCGCTGGGCACGATCTGCCGCACCGCAGCGTTTGGGCGCAGATCTCCACCCAGACGCAGGATTCCGGCATGAAGAGCCGCAAGGAGCTGAAGCGGATTGGCATGCCCGTCCCGCTGGCCGAAGCTGGCGCCGGCCACGTCAGGCCCCAATCGAACCTTCGGAAGCAGTTTGGCCAGTTCAGCGCGATCGAGCATCCGCCAATCCGCCTCCGCTCCGCCGAGCGGATTCTGCAGCCGCTGAAGGTCCAAGCGGCGCTTCTCGAACGCGTCATCTCCGAGGCAGAACGCCAAACCGCCATTCTGCTCATACTGAAGATCCAACGCGGCCAGATCAGTGAGTTCCGACGCAAAGTCGGACCACATGTCGACGCTACGGCGTGACAGCTGCTGATAGGCGGGCATGTTCTGGCCTTTGCCCTGTAGCCAAACAAGGCCGAAATTGGCCCGCGCCGCACGATGGTCGCGATCGTCACCGTCGAGCACGAGCACTCGGCGTTGTCTTCGCGCAAGCCCATAAGCGATCGCAGCACCGACCGTGCCCGCACCGATAACTATTATCTCAGGATGCATCAGATTTCCTCTTGCCCAATATGACGACAAAAAGAGATATTTGGTCAAAGTCGAAAATCTCTGGCTGTATTCTTCAGGGTTATGGGATGGCTCGTCAGATCAATCTCAGACAGGTCGAGGCGTTCAAAGCGGTGATCGAGAGCGGCTCGATCAGCCGAGCCGCTTTGATCCTCAACATCTCCCAGCCCGCGATGAGCAAACTGATCGCGCATCTCGAAGAGGATACCGGGCTCAGCCTGTTCGATCGCGTCAAGGGCCGCCTTGCTCCGACAGAGCGCGGCATGCGGCTTTACAAGGAGATTGATCGGATTTTTTCAGGTGTCCGCCAGGTGGAGAATGCCGTCGAGGCCATCCGCCGCGAGGAGCAGGGGCAGCTTCTTGTCGGAGTCATGCCGGCTTTGTCGCGTTCGTTCATCCAGCAGGCGACGATGGGCTTCCTGCAGCAGCATCCCAACGTGTTCTGCTCGGTCAAGTCACGCAGCTCGGAATGGATCGTGGATTGGCTGGTCACACGCAAGCTCGATGTCGGCCTTGTCAGCTCGCGGATCGACAATCCCTATGTGATCGCCGAACCGCTGACCCAGCACCCGCTCGTCTGCATCATGCCGACCGATCATCCCCTCGCCATGAAGAACGTTGTGGAGCCGGATGATCTCGACAACATTCCCTTCGTGTCTTTCGACCCTGAGAGCCAGGCCGGTCAGTGCATTGCGACGATGTTCGACGCCTACAACGTCAGACCCAACACCGTGCTCGTTGCCAATGTCTCGCCGACCCTGTGCGAATTCGTGGCAGCCGGCCTCGGCGTCGCGTTGGTGCACCCTTTGATGTTCAGCGGGCTTCAGGACCGTCTGGCCATCAGACGCTTCGAGCCCGCTTTGTCCTACGACTTCCAGCTCTGTCGAATGCGCGACAGCCGCAATGCAAGTCTGGTCGACGCCTTCCTGCAGCAGGCGCGCACGACGGCCGCACGGCTCTCCCAGGAGTCGCTCAGCGCGGCATAAGCGTCGTCGCCTCGGTGATCGGCGGAGCGAGATTCATGGCTCCTTTGAGCTCATAGCCGTAGTTGACACGCTTGCTGTGCCCCCAGACCTGCTGAAGCTCAAACAGCGGAACAGAACAGACGGCGTCGTGGATCTTGCGCTGAGCCTCCTTCCACAGCTCCTGCTGCCGCTCCACACTGCCTTCCACCCGCGCCGCCTGTATGTCGGCGTCCGCAACGTCGCAATGGGAGAAGTTGGCAACCGCCGTCGGCTTTCCAATGCTCGAGCTCGAGTGATAGAACTCGGTCAGGTACGTGTCGGCGACCGGAAATCTGGCGGCGCCATAAAACACCAGAGCGCTGGCATTGCCGCGAATCTGGCTCTGATACGTGGCGTGATCGACAACGCTCATATCCAGCTTGATACCGGCCTTTGCGAGCTGGCGCTGAATAATTTCCATTGTCGGCAGGATAGCCGAGATGTTGGACACCACGACCTTGAGCGTCAGGCCATTTGGGTAGCCCGCTTCGGCCAGAAGTGCCTTGGCCTTCACCGGATCGTAAGCATAAGCCCCTGATGAACAGTCCTCTCCGATATAGCCCGGGGGCACGACCGAGCAGCCTTTCAGACTGACGCTCTTACCGACAAACTGCACGAGATCGTCGAGATTGACCGCAGCGGCGATTGCCTGTCGGACCTTCAGGTCATCGAGCGGCGGAATACTGCTGTTGATGTGGAGCGTTCGAAACTCTCCTGGACGGAAGACATCAACGACCATGTTGCCGCGCTGGCGGGTCATATCGACCCAGCGTTGCTCGCGCCGGCCTTGGATGACGTCGAGCTCTCCAGACGCAAAGGCGAGCTCGCGGGCGCTGTCGGAGGGGATCGTACGGTACATGATATTGCTGATCTGCGGCCGGCCGCGGAAATAGCCCTCGTTTGCGACCAGCTTCACATGCCGCTGCGTTTCATGCTCTGAAAACGCAAACGGACCCGTACCGACGGGGTTGGAGGCAAACTTGTCTCCGAGCTCCTCCACTGCTCTTTTGCAGACAATGTTTCCGCCGTGATAGTTGGACAAGCGGCCGAGGAAATTCGGATCTGGATACTTCAGGGTCACGCGAACGGTGGACCCGTCTACCTTGGCGATGCTCTCCACCGCGGAGAAGTCTGCAGCGAAGCTCGATCGGCTGGGGTCTGCGGCACGTGTCAGCGAGTAGACGACATCATCTGCGGAGAGGCTGCCCCAGTCGCCGTGAAACTTGACGCCCTTTCGGAGGAAGAAGGTCCAGACTCGTCCGTCTGAGGACGTTTCCCACCGCTCGGCGAGATCGGGCTCGAGATCCTTAGGGTCCGCGCTCCCTGGCTTGAATCGAACCAGGCCGTTGAACATCAGGCCGATCAGCGGCTTGTCGGTGCTGGTCGTCGCACGATGGGGGTCGAGCGTGGTAATGTCTGATCCACCGGCCCCGATTTGCAGGGTGGTCCCCGGGGCTTCCGCTGCAGACACATCACCGGTCGCGTTCACCGTGACGGCGATGCAGAAAGCCAACATATAGACGTACTTCATAGAGACGTACTTCATCCGGTGCCTCGCCCGTTGCCCACGCATCAGGCTGGAAGAGTCCTGCATCTCTGTCAAAGTCCGAAATCAAGGAGACCTATTCTTGGGCGTTATGGGCTAACGGCGAAGCTCAACCGCGGCCCAAAAGTTCGAGTACCAGGACCCAGGCGGCAGCGACTGCAGACCCGGCGAACCGTCTACCCGGAGCGCGTCGCCTCCATCCGGAACGGCCCCCATGAGAGCATGAGCATAGCTCCGTTACAGGCGGCACGCGGAACCCTGTGCCGCCACACCGCCGCGCGCATCGATGGAGGACGCGCCGTGGTTGGCTTACGGAAGCGATCGATCTCAAAGCTGGCGATTGCGCGCGACCATCGCGCCGTTTCGCCAATTGCGCGCCGCGCAGGAACGGCGCTTCGTCGTGAGTGTCAGAGCGGCAACGGTCGGGCGGCGTCGGCTTCAGTCGGTGGCGTGTCGGTCCACGCCGACACGGATGGGCCGGATAATCCGGGGATCTCAATGAGACCAAGCCTTATCGCCCTCACGACGGCGACCGTCCGGCTGTTCGTGCCAAGCTTTCTCATCGCCTTCTTGAGGTGGAAGTTGATCGTGTTTTCGCTGATCTTGAGGATGATTCCGATATCCCAGGAGGATTTGCCCTCTGCGGTCCACTTCAGGCATTCGCGTTCGCGCTGCGAGAGCCCAATCGCCTTCTTGCCCATCGCTGGCTGGGCAAGCTCGCCAAAAGCAACATGGAACTGACACGCCAAGGCGTGAAGATGCTTCATATGCCGGATCGGGTCGGCATCGTCGAAGCTGGATGCAAAGGATAGAACGGAGATGCGCCCCGATGGCCCAAACAGCGGCACGCTCACCCCGTGCTTGAGACCGGCTTCGCGGCTCTCACGAAGGACCAACCGCTCGCCATCCTGCAGCTGCTTCTGCTCGAGCAGCTGATCCCACATGAATGGACTGCTATGAAACGGGGTTCGCCTGACGACCGGATCGATCTCGTGATACTTGCGCTCGAAATAGTGCTCTCGCCAATCGAGCGGAAAGTTGAGAGCGACGGCCGGCATAGGATGCTCTGGCAGCCGTACCGTCTCTTCATAGTTCAGGGCGCCATAAGCCACTTGGCCGAACCCCTCATCGGCTGCAGAACTGACGAGAAGATCGAAGAGGTCGGACAGCGACTGCGTGCGGTTTGCACAATCGATGAAGCTGAAGAGGTCCATTGCTACCTCACGGCAGACAAAGCTGCGCAAACTTCCGCCCAGATGTGATCGTGAAAACGAATCCGTCTGAATGTCCCGATTGCCGACGGTCCGTCCTTGCCCCCTCGTCTGCCTCTATCAAGGCGAGAAGCAGGCGCTTGCTTGTCCAAACTCCAACCCAACCTGAGGTAGACCGTACCATGATACGCTCCGTCGTGCAATTGACGATCATATTCGATTGATTTTTTCAGAAGCCGCGATGTCATCAACAATGCCCTTCTCCGGAAGCGGCGGCCCTGACGATCTTGCCGACTCCGGCAATCAGATCGCGCAGCAAAGTGCCTGTTTGATGAGCGATCTTCGGCACTTGTGTCAGCATGCACGAGATTGCTGGTACAAGTTTCGATCGGATCATGCGCACCAGGGACATTCTCCCGGCACGCAGCACGCGCAAGTCAGGCCTCGCGGCCATCCCAAGCTGAACCCGTTCAAACGGGCCTGGATGAGCCTTGCAAAAGCCAAGAACTACACCCCAATACAACTCAGAATTGCGCCAGATTGTAGGTGATATTGGGGCGATGTCTGACAGTTGTCTTCCTCTGAGCAGCCGGTAGGACAGCAGCCGCTCCACAGACGCGCGAACTACTCGACTGGGTAGCTGCCTCGCTGACGCTGTGCCGATTAGTCTGCATCTTCCCGTCACGTGGCACATTGGAAGATGCTCATGCGTACCCTTTTAATCAGGTGGGAAACCGTCCATCGATATGGCGAAGCCTGGATTTCGCATCATCGGCTGCGGTACCGGATGTTCGTCGAGCGCCAGGGGTGGTCCGTGCCTCATTATCAGGGCATGGAATATGATGAGTTCGACACACCGGCAGCCACCTACATCCTGGTGGTGGACGAGCAAGATCAGGCGCTTGGAACTGCACGGCTGATTCCGACCACACGCCCCTACATGGTCAAGTCCTTGTGGCCTAACCTGGTTGAAGGCTTGCTGCCGCATTCGGACGAAATCTGGGAAGCATCGCGATTCGGCTGCGATCGTGCGCTGAGCACCGGCGGACGGCGCCGAGTGATCGGGCAGCTCATACAGGCTTGTCAGGAATTCGGCCTCGCCAACGGCATCTCGTCCTATCTTGGTGTCATGCCCAGCTGGATCTTCAAGAATGTCATCGCTGCCCATGGCTGCCCGGTGAGGCCACTGGGAGCGAAGCTGCCGTTTCCGGGGCATGACATTGGGGCAGCCTATATCGGGGTATCATCAGCCGTCCTGGAATTGGTTCGCCAGCATACGGGCGTCCCTAAAGCGCTGCATGAAAGCCCTTCTCCTGGGCCTGTCCCATCAGCACCGTCCCGGCGCTTGGCAGAGGATGCTCCATCGGAGCCCAAAGGACTGGCCTGCAGCCCAGAGTTGGAAGGGCTCGTGGAGGCTGGATGAGCGCGATCCCCGAACCTTCGACCATCTTGCCGCCGCAGGGCCCGCCAGTGAGGGCCGATCAGCGCTTGCATCAGGCTTTGGGCCTCAGCGCGATTGACCGTCTCTGAAGAAGATGCGGCATCACCGCAATCGGTGGCGATCAACGCGTCGGCTGCTTCGCTCAAGAAAGCCTGCCACGCTGGATTTGTCGCTCACAAGCTTCCCTGCTTCAGGAACGCCGAATGTATCAACTTTGAGCGCCAGGCGGTCCTGGTTTGTATGCATTGCGGAGGAAGCCAACGCGATGCGCGGCTCCGGGTCTATCTGGCCTTGATGGCTGGTGCCCGCTTCGACTTGGCAAACGCCCGATCAGTCGCCATGAAACGTGCCACCATTGCCGAGGCCAGGCGACCAAGATCATTGGCCGGCTGGTCCGAATGGCGGCCGACAGCTTCGGCATAGGCCTGCAGATCGCGAAACACGCTCGCTGACAGTTCGACCGTGATTTTGACCGGCTTCTCATCGGGAAGTTCCGAGATCTTCAGCTTCGCCATGACTGCTACCCCTGATACGGCTCGAGCACGAGGTCACGATTGACGATCACGCGGACCGGAAAGCCCGGCCTCACTGTCAGAGTCGGCTGGACGTTCATCTGTTGACCAACCAGCTGCTGACCTGTGCGGCTCATGGAGTTGCCGAAGCCCTGGCGGAGCGCCTGGATGATCGCGGCATTGTTCGTATTTTGATTGGTGCCCGCGTTGACCTCGCTGCCCATCGAGAGCAGCGTCGAGAGCAGCGCTGCGCCAACCAGCTGCCTGAAGTGGTTATCGACCTCGTCCGAGAGACCCGAATAACCGGCAGCGTCGGCGCCCTGCTGCCGTTCCAGAACGATCGACCGGCCATTGGGCATGATCAGCCTGGTCCAGACCAGGAGCACGCGCGATTGCCCGGCCGTCACCTGGCTATCGTATATCCCGATCAGCCGCGCGCCCTGCGGGACAAGCAGGAAGCGGCCTGACGGCGAATCGAACACGTTCTCGGTGACCTGAGCGGTGATCTGCCCCGGCAGGTCGGAGCGAATGCCCGTGATCAGGGCGCCCGCAATCACGGTCCCGGCCTGAACCACATAGGGGGAGGCCGGCCGGCTGACACGGTCGGCACTCGTGGTCCGGCGATCGACCGCGGCATTGACGAAGGCGAGCTTGCGGTCCTGGCCATTCTGGGCGAATGCGTCGTCGGGACTGGACATCGCGCCCGCGCGTTCGCTGGTCTGAGGCCCGCTCGCCGCGGCCTCGGTGCCACGAACATTGACCGTCGCAAACAGGCGGCTCAAGCGAGCGGCATCCCGCTCCTGCTCATGGCGGAGCTGCTCCTGATCGGGGGTGACCGCAAGTGCCTGGCCCTGCGCAGCGACAATCGCCTTGCCGAGATCCCCGGGCAGCGGCGGTCCGATCACTGGGACGTTTGTCGGGAGATTCTTGGGAAGACTGGCGTAGTCACGCGGCAGGGCCGAAACCCCGTCCGCGATGTCGTGATGATCAGTGCTGTAGAGCTCGGATGGACCCGATTTGCTCGGCCTGTTGGTCTGCAATGTCCAGACGACGGCGCCTCCCATCAACAGGAGCGCAACTGCACTGCCGCCGGCCAGGACATTGCGCGACAGCCGCGTAACCGGCGGAAGATCTCCGTTCAGGCGCATTCTTTTCGTGCGCCGCTCAGCCTTCTCGGCTGCAGACGGAGCCTGAGACGCAGAAGCCTCATCCTCCTCGTTTTTCACCCTGAGGCTCCGTCGGTTCTGACGATCCTGACCTTGCGCTGCTCCTCGCCGCCGAGGCGCAACTCGGCCGCGGCAAACAGCCGATCGACGATCATGATGTTGCGGAAGGCACGGTAGTTGACGATCTCGGGCGCACCATCGCTCCCGATGACGAACAAGGGCGGCAATTCACCCTGCACAATGCCAGGGGCAAACTCGATATAGACCTTGCGACCGTCGTCATAGGCGTTGACCGGCCTCCATGGCGGATCATCCCCCTCGATGCGATAGCGGAAGCGTCGCAGCGCCGGATTGGGCAGCTCCGGCCTCAAGACGAGCTGGCGCGCTCTCGTCTCGGCATTCTGGGGATAGTACCAGGCCACGGCGGGCATATACGGCTTGTCACGAGCGCGCAGCTCGAGCAGATAGGTCCGCCGGTCGGTGTTGACGATGAGATTGGTTTCGATCGCGGCACGCGTCGGCTTGACCAGGATGTGGACGCGGCGGCGTTCGCCCGCACCGCTCTCGGTATCGCCGACGACCCAGCGCACGGTGTCGCCGGCGGACACGGGCCCCGACCCTGTGAGCTGTTCACCTTCCTCGAGCATGATGTCGGTGATCTGCCCGGGCGCCGCATAGACCTGATAGAGCGCGCCGGGACTGTAGGCATAGATCTGCGTCGCGTTGAAGTAGCCCTTCTTGCGCGGTTCGACCCGCGCCGCGCTATTGGCCATCTCGACGCGGTCGAGCGGCTCCGCTTCTTCCTGGGCTCCCGCCTTGCCACCAAGGGACACTTTCCAGGGCGGCGGAAGATGAAGCGGCTGAACCTTTCCATCCAGCGCAGCTGGCGGCGCCGGCAATGGTGGTGCTTCGCTGTCATAGCTGATCTTGGGCAGATTGGTCGTTGTGCAGCTGCAGAGCAGAACCAGAACGGCGGCCCCCGCCATCATTGGCCCTCCAGCCCTCCGGACCATTGGCTTGCTCATTGCGACAGCTCCTTCGACCAGTTGATGGCTTGGACGTAGACGCCGAGCGGGTTCTTGCGCAGGCGGTCAGCATCGTCCGGCATGGCGAACACGAGGGTGAGGATCGCGCTCCAGCGTTCGGTCGCAACCGAGGCGCCGTTCTCGTAGCGACGCTCGACCCAGGCGATCCGGAAGCTGTCCGGCGAGGCGCGGATCACACTGGAGACCTCGACCGAGACCTGGATCTTCCCGAGCTTGCTAAAAGGATCATTGGAGCGGGCATAGTCATTCAGGGCAGCCGCGCCGCGATCGGTCGTGAAGTCGTAGGCGCGCAGCCAATTCTGGCGCAGCACGATGCCATCGGCCGGCAGACATCTCACGTCCTCAATGAACCGGGCAAGATGGAAGGCGACCTGCGGATCGGTCGGCACGTAGTCAGCCACCGCAGGCGCTACCCGCTGGACCTCGCCGAGATGGCCAACCTCGACCACCCAGGGCGTCACCGTACCGCGGGCCGACTGCCAGATCAGGGCGGACGCGAAGCCTGCGGCGAGGGTGAGGCAGCCGAATGCCATCAGCCGCCAGTTCTTCGCCTGCACGCGCGCAGAGCCGATGCGCTCATCCCAGACCTGTGCTGCCTTCTGATAGGGCGTCACCGGCTCGGGCGTACGGCCGTAATGAACAGATGAGCGCTTGAACATGTCAGGATTTCCCCTCGGAGAGATCGACCGCGCTTCCCTGCCCGCCGCGCTCGGCATGGCGAACGGCTTGTGCCGTTGTAGATGCGCCCTGATGGACGGCGCGCGCTGCCTTCATGCGCCGCGCCCACATCGGAGAGCCCGAGCCATCGGCCTGACCCGGCTGATCCGAGCCGCCAGCCTGGACATTCGCCCTTTGGCGAAGGGGACTCGCGTTCGCTCCTGCTGCCTCGGCGGCAGCGCCGCTGACGCGCCCGCCGCCGGACGCCGCCGCGCCAAGCGGCGCGACGGCACGGCTTGCACCAGAGATCGCGCCGCCTGCGAGCCCCGCTGCGCCAGCGGCCATGCCGGCGCCGGCCACGACGAGACCACCCGCTGCAAGCGACGTCCCGACCGCGCTCCCTGCTCCAAGCTGCGGTCCACCACTGACAAGACCATTGGCGATCCCGGGCCCGAACAATCCAAGGCCGAGCAGCGCCAGGGACGCCAGGACCAGGGCCATGGCACTCTCGACGGTCGGAGGATCGCCGCTCGTCACCTGGGTCAACTGACCGAACAGGGTCGAGCCGGTTCCTGAGATCACGGCGAGCAGCAGAACCTTCACACCGGAGGAGATGACATTGCCGAGCACACGTTCGGCTGCGAAGGCGGTCTTGCCGAACAGACCAAACGGGATGAGCACGAATCCAGCAAGCGTCGTGAGCTTGAACTCGATCAGGGTGACAAAGAGCTGGATGGCCAGAATGAAGAAGGCGAGCAGCACGACCACCCACGCAAACAACAGGACCGCAATCTGCAGGAAGTTCTCGAAGAAGCTCACATATCCAAGGAGGCCCGAGATCGCCTGGAGGAGCGGCCGCCCGGTATCGAGACCCACTTGCGCGATCCTGCCCGGGCGCAGGAAGTCCGCCGCCGACAGCGCCGAGCCCGAGGCCTTCAGGCCGAGTGCTGCGAAGCTCTCGAAGACGACCCGGGCGAGGCTGTTCCAATTGCCGATCAGGTAGGCGAACACGCCGACAAACAAGGTCTTCTTCAGCAGCCGGGCGACGACATCGTCCTCGCCGCCAAACGCCCAGAAGAGCGCAGCAAGCGTCACATCAATGGTGACGAGCGTGGTTGCGAGATATCCGACCTCACCGCCCACCAGACCAAAGCCGCTGTCGATTGTCCGGGTAAAGGTCTCCAGGAATTGATCGATGATTCCCGTTCCTGTCATCGGGCAATCTCAATCATGAGCTGCCGGTGAGCCGCAGCGGGGGATCCGCCAATTTGGTCCGGAACGCTCGTCATCATCAGTGAAACATTCGTACGCTGGAGGGCTGGTCGCCCTGACCCTGCGTCAGGAAGCGGCGGAGCTGTTCGCGTGCCTGATCCTGGGCCGCCGCGCGCTCCGCCATGGTGAGGCTCTGCGCCCGTCCCTGGGCGGCCACAACCGCCGTCAGATCCGCGAGCTGTTGCGCCTGCATCGCCAGGATCTGGTTGCCGGCTTGCCTGACAGCCAAGGCGCCGGCGGCTCCTTGGCTCGCGGCAACCAGCACGGCGGACTGGCTCTTGATGGTGTCGAGATTGCCGACCACGCCTGCCTGAAGCTTGAGCGCATCCTGCAGCGCGGCCACGGACGTCTGCCAGCGTGAGCGCGCATTGTCTGCGAGGTCAGCGGCGCTGGCGCCGGCGGCTGCCGGCGCATAGATCGTCCTGAACGCCCGCTCGATCTGCTGCACGTCGTAGGCCAGGCGCTGAGCCTGCTTGAGCAGATCCTGGGTCCGCTCGATTGATTGTTGCAGCTGCGTCAATGACGAATACGGCAGGTTGACGAGGTTGCGCGACTGATTGATCAACATCTCGGCCTGGTTCTGCAGGGCCAGAATCTGATTGTTGATCTGCTGCAGCTCACGTGCGGCGGTCAGCACGTTCTGAGCATAATTGTTGGGGTCGAAGACGACGAGCTGGGCCCGCACCGGCCCCGCCGAGGTCAGAACCAGCAGCGCCAACGACGTGGCCCATCGCTTGCCAGAGATCATTGCCGCGTCTCCAGATTGTCGAGGCGCGGGATGAGGTCGGCCGCCCAGCCAAGCTTGAGATGCCGCAACCACGCTGCCGCAAAGCCGTCCCTGCCGGCGGACTTCAGAACGTCCGAGATCGCGGCCTGATCGGCTTTGGACGACGCCGCGGCAAAGGCGAGCGCGACCTCGCCGAGGCCAAGCTCGAACATGCGGTTGCCCCGGCGCGACTGGCAGTAATAGTCGCGCTTGGGGGCCGCACGGCTAACGAGCTCGATCTGACGATCATTGAGACCGAAGCGACGATAGATGCCCATGATCTGTGGCTCGAGCGCCCGCTCGTTCGGCAGCAGGATGCGGCTCGGGCAACTCTCAATGATGGCGGGTGCGATCGGCGAGCCGTCGATGTCGGATAGCGACTGGGTCGCGAAAACGACGGAGGCGTTCTTCTTGCGCAGGGTCTTCAGCCACTCCCTGAGCTGGCCCGCGAAGTCGGCGTCGTCCAGCGCCAGCCACCCTTCATCGATGATCAGAAGTGTCGGGCGGCCGTCGAGCTGCCGGGCGATCTTGTGGAACAGATAAGCGAGGACAGCAGGAGCTGCAGCGGTCCCGATCAGCCCCTCGGTCTCAAACACCTGGACCGACCGGTCGCCCACGAGCTCATGATCGGCATCCAGCAGTCGTCCGTGAGCGCCATCGAGGCAATACGGCTTGAGGGCCCGTTTCAAGCTGTTCGACTGCAGCAACACCGACAGGCCGGTCAGGGTCCGCTCAGAAGCTGGCGCGGAAGCCAGCGAGGTCAGCGCCGACCAGAGATGCTCCTTGGCGTCCGGGGTCACCACGATCTTCTCGCGGACCAGCAGGCCGGCGATCCAATCCGCCGCCCAGGCGCGCTCCATCACATCGCCGATGCCTGCCAGCGGCTGCAGCGCGATCGAGGTCTCGCTATCGGCCGACAGCGCTCCACCGAGATCATGCCAGTCACCTTCCATGGCAAGCGCGGCGGCCCGCAGGGAGCCGCCGAAATCAAACGCAAGGATCTGCGCATTCGGATAGCGGCGGAACTGCAGCGCCATCAGCGCCAGCAGCACCGATTTGCCGGCTCCGGTCGGTCCGATCACCAGCGTGTGGCCGACATCGCCGACATGGAGCGAGAACCGGAATGGCGTCGCGCCCTCGGTGCGGCCGAACAGCAGCGCAGGCGCCCTCAGATGATGGTCACGCACCTCACCTGCCCAGACCGCCGAGAGCGGGACAAGATGGGCAAGGTTCAGCGTCGATAGCGGCGGCTGGCGCACATTGGCATAGACGTGCCCCGGAAGGCTGCCGAGCCAGGCCTCAACCGCATTCACAGTCTCCGTCATGCAGGTGAAATCGCGCCCCTGGATCACCTTCTCCACCAGGCGCAGCTTCTCGTCAGCCCTCGCCGGATCAGGATCCCACACCGTCACGGTCGCGGTGACATAGGCCTGGCTGATCTCATCGGAGCCGAGATCCTGCAGCGCCGCATCGGCGTCAGCGGTCTTGTTGTGGGCGTCGCTGTCAACGAGGCTTGCCGCCTCGTTGGTCACGACCTCCTTGAGGATCGCGGCCAGAGATTTGCGCTTGGCAAACCACTGCCGGCGGATCCGTGTCACGAGCTTCACGGCATCCTGCTTGTCGAGCATGATGGCGCGGGTCGACCAGCGGTAGGCGAAGGCAAGCCCGTTCAATTCGTCCAGCAGTCCTGGCGTCGTTGCAGAGGGAAAGCCGATGATGGTGAGCACGCGGAGATTGACCGCCCCCAGCATCGGCGCGAGGCCGCAGGTCAGCGGCTGGTCGGCGAGCAGCCCATCCAGATGCATGGGGATTTCAGGGACGCGGACCCGCTGGCGCTTGGTCGAGACGGTCGAGTGCAGATAGCTCAGCACGGCGTCGTCGCCGAGCCAGCCGCATTCCGGCATGAAGCCGCCGACGAGCTGCAGAATGCGGTCGGTGCGATCGACAAAGCTGCGCAGGATGTCGCGGCCGCGCGAGCCCTCCGGCTGCGGCGCGCCTTCATAGAGCACGCGTTCGGAACGGGCTAAGTCTTCTCGCGGCGGCAGGTACAGAAACGTCAAATAATAGCTCGACTCGTAGTGCGCCGCCTGCTCCTCGAACTGTGCCTTTCTCTCGGCATCGACCAGGGCGGACGCGGCATCCGGAAACACGCAAATTGGGTAGGCTCCGGCCGAATGCCGCTGCGCCTCGACGAAGATCGCCCAGCCCGACCCCAGGCGCCGCAGAGCGTTGTTGAGACGGAAGGCGACTGCTGTGAGCTCGGATGCGACCGAGCTCTCCAGGTCAGGCCCGCGAAAACGCGCCGTCCGTTGCAGCGAGCCGTCCTTGTTGAGGACGACGCCCTCGTCCACCAGCGCCGCCCAGGGCAGGAAGTCCGCAAGCCGGATATTGGTGCGGCGGTATTCGGCCAAATTGAACATGGGAGCCTCACTGGCTGAGATGATTGGGAATCCGCAGGTGGCGGCGCACGACCTCGACAAAGGATGGATCGCGCCGTGTCGCCCAGACCGCGACCATGTGGCAGACGAACCAGAGCAGCAGGCCGAAGAACCAGAGCCGCAAACCGAGGCCGAGCGCCGCCGACACGGTGCCGTTGACAATCGCGACCGATCGCGGCGCGCCCCCGAGCAGAATGGGCTCGGTCAGCGAGCGATGCACAGGCGCGCTGAAGCCCTTGATCTCACTATCCATCAGAACACCACGCCGCCGCCGAAGGAGAAGAACGACAGGAAGAAGCTCGAGGCGGCAAAGGCGATGGAGAGACCGAAGACGATCTGGATGAGCCGCCGAAAGCCACCGGAGGTTTCGCCAAAACCCAGTGACAGACCCGTCGTGATGATGATGATCACGGCGATGATCTTGGCGACCGGTCCCTCGACTGAAAGCAGGATCTTGTTGAGCGGCTGCTCCCAAGGCATGTTCGAGCCCGCCGCATGCACCGGCGCCACCGCCACGAGCACTGCGGCTGCAGCAATCGCAATCGTGGCGATGGACCAGCAAGACAGTCGCGCCTTCATCGCTGATCTCCCAAAGGAGCGAGGATGTAGTCTCCGCAAGGTGAGAGCCCCTCGACACGCACGAGCTCGCCGAGCCGCCGCTGCGAGCCGCGCCCGGCGAGAACGGCGATCACGTTGATCGTCTCGGCAATCAGAGCGCGTGGGACGCTCACGACGGCCTCCTGAATCAGCTGCTCCAGCCGCCGGAGGGTGCCGAGTGCGGACCCGGCATGAATGGTGCCGATGCCGCCGGGATGGCCGGTGCCCCAAGCCTTGACGAGATCGAGCGCCTCCGGCCCGCGGACCTCGCCGATCGGAATGCGATCCGGGCGCAGCCGAAGCGCGGCGCGCACCAGATCCGAAAGCGACGCCACACCATGCTTGGTTCGAAGCGTCACGAGGTTGGGCGCCGAGCATTGCAGCTCGAGCGTATCCTCGATCAGCACGATGCGATCGCCGGTCATCGCCACTTCAGCCAACAAGGCATTGACCAGCGTGGTCTTGCCGGTCGAGGTGCCGCCGGCCACCAGAATGTTGCAGCGGTTGGCAACAGCCCGCCGCAACGCGCCGGCCTGATCTGCGGTCGCAATCCCGCAAGCCACGTAGTCGTCGAGCGTGAAGACGGCGATCGCGGGCTTGCGGATGGCGAATGTCGGGGCCGCAACGAGCGGCGGCAGCAGGCCTTCGAAACGTTCGCCCGTCGTCGGCAGCTCCGCCGACACGCGCGGAGAGCCCGCATGGACCTCGAGCCCGACGTGGTGCGCGACCAGCCGGACGACGCGCTCGCCATCACCGGCAGCGAGGCTCTCACCGGTATCGGCCAAGCCAGACGCGAGCCGATCGACCCAGAGCCGGCCATCTGGATTGAGCATGATCTCCACGACGGATTGATCGTCGAGATGACGCGCGATGGCAGGCCCCAATGCCGTCCGCAGCATGCGGGTGCCACGCGTGATGCGCTGTGTCTGGACGAAGCCGGTCACTCTCATCTCCGATCATTGAAGCGCGGTCAGCATCGCTTGTGATGATCAAAGATGCAGACCTCCTGCAGCAGCAAGACCAACAGCGCTTCGGGTGTAGCCTGGCGCAGGAAAGCGTAGAGACAGGAGGGCTCTTTCGGGCGGGACAAGCAGATCACCAAGGCGGGGCAGCAGCTTTCAGAGCGCAGGTCATGGGCCCGCAGCACCGCCCCCTCACGGCCGAGAGCGACGGCGAACACTGCTATAGCGAAGGCGAAGGTCGCCGCCGGCGCCGCGGCGTCGGCTCACCATCTGGCATGGCTTGGCGGCTCGCGGGAGAGAGCCGGGCGATCGCTTGAGGTCGCGACGAGGTCGGCCATGACAAATTCGGTCCCGCTGCTCGCCTCCGATGATCGCGGTCTCTGCTCTCCTGGAGCGGCAAACCAAATCAGTGCTGCTGCCTGCAGCGCGAGGTTCACTCCGAAGGCAACCTGATAGGCGATGACAGGATAATGCCCATTGGATTGCGGCCATTGGGCCAGCAAGACACCGATCCCGTACTGGGCCAGAAACCCCCACCCGAAATGCACCACGTTCAACGCCCCGTTGGCGCGGCCAGCCAATTCCTTCGGGTAATAGTCCGAGATGATCGCAAAGCTGAGCACGGTGGCGGCGCCGACGATCGCGATGATCAGCCAGGGCGCGATCGCCGGCAATGGCAGCCGCCACACCAGCGCCAGCTGCGCCGCCATGAAGAGCACGGCGATCAAGGCCAGCAGGCGCTCTGGACCTACTCCCCTGCGACGCGTCCAGTTGGCCAGCGCACCGAGCATCCACGCACCGAGGCTGAGCATCAGGGCAGTCAGGCAAAGCGCTGTCACGACTTGGGTGCGGGTCATGCCCTCCACGTCGGCCAGCCACGCGGATGCCCATAAGCCCTGGAGCGACCACGCCGATCCGATGCAGGCTCCGGATAGCGGCGCGACCCTCCAGAACCGGACGTCGCGAAGAATGCTCCGCAAGCCACCTGCTTCCGACGCGGACGACGCCTGCGTTTCGCGCTCCGGCACCAGGCAATAGATCAGGATCGCCGCTGCAGCGGTCGCGATGGCCAGGATGTCAAACAGGCCGCGCCATCCGGTCTTCACCATGATCGCCTCGGCGGGCAGCGTCGCGCTGACAGCGCCAAGCGCCCCGAGCATGACCATGTACCCATTGACCAACGCCACCCGCTCGCGCGGAAACCACAGAACAATGGCCTTCAGGCCCGCGGTCAGAGCCGCAGCGACCCCGAGCCCGATCAGGGCGCGTGAGAGGAGCAGCGAGAGCGGCCCCGACGACCTTGCGAAGGCCTCCGCGCCAAAGGCCGCGACGACAAGAAGCGCGCTCTGAACTCGGCGCGGGCCATAGCGGTCGAGCATCATGCCGACCGGGATCTGGGCAGCCGCAAGGACCAGGAAGTAAGCCGCCGTGATCAGACCAAGGTCGGCCGCGTTCAACTCGAGCTCTGAGGCAAGACTGGCAGAGACGAGTCCATTGATGGTGCGAAACAGATAGGACAGGAAATAGCCCATGGCGAAGGGCACAAACACCAGGGCCGCGAGCCGCCAGCCTGTGATCTCTCGATGGCCTTGGTCTCCGGCTTTGGTGCCCTTTCGGCCGAAGGCATAGGCCGACAACGAACTGCCGTGATCTGCGTGCTCGCGGGATGGCTCAACGGCTCGATTGAGGCGGGAGGCGAAAGGGATCCTCGCCGCCCTCCCCGGCGGCAGGCACGCCCCAGGACACCTCGGCGATTGGAGGCTCGGCACGGCGAAGTTGAGCCGAAGATGGCTGGCTCACTTGACCGGCTCGCGCAGCGCCATCGGGTCGCCTCTCTCGCTGCCTTTCCGACAAGTCACGCTGCAGCTGTTGGATCGCGCCAATCCGCATCGCCTGGTCGAAATCACGATCACCGCCCCTTGCTGCGCCCGTGCTCTCCTGATCCGCCAGCGACGTCACCGCCAGATGGTAGCGTGCATGAAGGGCGACCGTCTCATTGAGGGCCGCGATGTCGCGCTGAATCGTTTGCAGCTGCTGTTCCAGGCCCTGCAGGCGGTCTTGCGCCGGCATCGGCCCGTCCAGCGGCTGGGCTAGAAACCGTTCGAGCGCCTTTTCCACGACGATCGTGCGGTTCACGCATCTTTCCTCGGCTGCGCCGGCAAGGCGGGCGAGAATCTCGCTGGATAGCTGCAAAGTGAGTTTTTTCTTCATCGTTCGGACCTCATCTGGTCCGTCGATTAGGTCAGCTTGCCTGGCCTGGCACGCGCAAGATTCGAACGTTCGAAGCCTAGCGGGTGGAAAGAAACTCTGGCGTAGATGCCAAGCTCAACCCGCGCGCCGGAACGGTCCCGATCGGCGCTTCCTCCGCGTCAGGAGCCGGGCTCGCTCGACGGCGGTCTGACGAAATCCTCGGGGATTTCGCGCAGGAAGCTCTGCCCCTTCTGCAGCCGGCGGCCGAGCGCCTCCACAAAGCCTTCGAACCGCTCGCGTCCCTTGATCTGCGCTGTGGCCTGCGCTTCGGACGGCAGCGGGGGTGTCACGGTGAGCCAGAAGCGAACGAACAATGCGTGCGTCTCGGCAAGGATGCCGACATCACGCTCGAGCCGCTGCATCTGCCGCGACAGCCTGTCGAGCCGGCGTGTGAGCGCCGCCTCGCGCCGATCAGCCGCATCCGGCGACAGGAACGACTGAACCGCCGCCTCGACGATGGCCGAGCGCGAAAGCTTCCTGCGATCGGCGAGCTCTACGATCTGCCGCAGCAGCTCCGGCGGGAAGTAGACATTCATTCGATCCCGCATTGGTCTGTCCTCACAAGCCCATGTCATCGCGCGGGTCGAGCGCAGCCTGACGCGCAATCCCCGTCGTGCTCGCATCGCGTGAGCTGACCAGCTGCGGCGTCCCATCATCGTCATCGAGCACGACAGAAAACTCGTCCACCGGATCTAGGCTCGTCGTTTCGCTCGCGATCGCTTCGTGCTGCGGCAGCTCCGGCTCGCGTCGCAAGCCGCCATTGGCCTGCTCGCCCCTTGTCTCGGTGGGCACCGTCAGCCGGGATCCAGTGAGCACGGGCGAGAGGGGCGCAAGCGATGACCAGTCATCCGCACTCACGGACGCTCTGGTCCTGGCGATGTCCGGCGGCGGCAGGATGCGCGAGACCAGTCTCTCATCCTCGAAATATCGCACCTTCCTGGCGCGGATCGGTGGTGCGCCGGCGACCATCACGATCTCATCAGCCGCCGGCAATTGCATCACCTCGCCCGGCGTCAGGAGCGGACGCGGCGTCTCCTGGCGCGACACCATGAGGTGACCCAACCATGGCGCCAGGCGATGCCCGGCATAATTCTTCACGGCCCGCATTTCGGTTGCGGTGCCGAGCGCGTCCGAGACACGCTTGGCGGTTCGCTCGTCGTTGGTCGCGAAGCTGACGCGGACATGGCAGTTGTCCAGAATGGCGTTGTTCTGCCCATAGGCCTTCTCGATCTGATTGAGCGATTGCGCAATCAGGAAGCTCTTGATGCCGTACCCAGCCATGAAGGCGAGAGCGGATTCGAAGAAGTCGAGCCGGCCTAACGCCGGAAACTCGTCCAGCATCATCAGGACACGATGGCGGCTCTGCTTTGCCTTGAGATCCTCGGTCAAACGCCGGCCGATCTGGTTCAGAACCAGACGAATGAGCGGCTTCGTACGTGAGATGTCGGATGGCGGCACGACGAGATACAGCGTCGCGGGCTCCTCCCCCGCAACCAGATCAGCAATGTGCCAATCACATCTCCCCGTGACAGCAGCCACCACCGGATCCCGGTAAAGACCGAGGAATGACATCGCCGTTGAAAGGACGCCCGAGCGCTCATTCTCCGATTTGTTCAGAAGCTCGCGCGCCGTCGATGCCACCACCGGGTGCGGCCCGGCCGCGCCCAGATGATGCGTCGCCATCATCGCCATCAACGTCGCCTCGATCGTGCGCCGGGGGTCGGAGAGGAACGCGGCAACGCCAGCCAAGGTCTTGTCGGGCTCGGCATAGAGAACGTGCAGGATGGCACCGACCAGAAGCGAATGGCTGGTCTTTTCCCAATGATTGCGCTTGTCGAGGGATCCCTCGGGATCCACCAGCACGTCGGCGACATTCTGGACGTCACGCACCTCGCAGGCCCCTCGCCTGACTTCGAGCAGCGGATTGTAGGCTGAGGCCTTCGGGTTGGTCGGGTCGAACAGAAATATGCGGCCGTGCCGCGCGCGGAATCCTGCCGTGAGCTGCCAGTTCTCGCCCTTGATGTCGTGAACGATCGCCGATCCCGGCCACGTCAGAAGAGACGGCACCACGAGACCGACGCCCTTGCCAGACCGCGTCGGTGCAAAACAGAGCACATGCTCCGGTCCGTCATGGCGCAGGTAGCGCGCTCCCAACCGTCCCAGGACCACGCCATCCTCGCCGAGCAGTCCCGCCTTGCGCACCTCGCCCAGCTCGGCCCAGCGCGCGGACCCATAAGTTGCTGTGGCTTTCGCCTCGCGCGACCGCCACAGTGACATGCCGACCGCAACCGCAATAGACGCGAGACTGCCACTGACCGCGATAGCCCCACCTTCGGCAAAGACGGAGGGGGCATAGGCATCATAGATGAACCACCACCAGAAGAAGGTCGGTGGGAAGTAGACTGGCCAGCCGGCCAGCATGAACCATGGCGTCCCCAATCGCGGTTGGAAGGCGAGCCGCCAGGCCGTCCATTCGGTCGCGGCCCATATCGCGAGCAGGTTGATCAGCGCGACGGCGAGTAATTGTGCCCATTGGATTCGGGTCGCAGGCATGTGGTGTCTCCCGAGTGCTAAAGACCGAGGTCGCGCTTGCGACCAAGCTGCCAGTCGATGCCAGCGGCCTTCGCAAGGCCCGTGACCTTCTGACCGAGCCGGTGATCGATGTCGCGCGACCACGGGACGAGGTAGAAACCGAGACCATTGTCGATCATGGCGAAGCGGCCGGAGGCCAGGACAAGTCGCTGGCGGTAGATGCCCGCAACCTGTTGGCCGGGGTCGACCTTCAGCTGCGGCGCGCCGTTGGTCGCCGACAGCCGCGCGCCCACGGATTCAAGCTCCTGCCTGCGTAGTGTCTTCAGAAGATCCCGTTGCGGGACGATCTGCTGGCCATGTCTCTGCGCCAGTCCCCGGTCCGCGAGACACTCTGCCCGGCTGCGCAGCGCGCTCCTCACCTCCGCGCCAAATCCGCCGAGGGCCAGGGAGACAGGTTCACGCTCGACCAGCCGATGATCGAGCCAGGTCGCTCCCTCGGCCTTGATCTGATCGGCCAGGGCCAGGTCCGAGCGCGTCGCCAGGACCAGGGTCGGCCGCGCCTCGTCCGCAGCGCCAAAGCGCCTGATCTCGACAATGCCGCCAGGCTGAGGCGCCTGCGCAAAGGCCTCGATCCCGCGGAAGCGAACGTGGTGGGCGCGGCCGTCGATGCCATCGATCACGGCATAGGCTTCGCCGGTCAGCTCGTCGTGGAGTCCACGGTCGACCAACCGCCCCATGATCGATGATGGACTGTTGATCCCGTCGATGACGTAGTCCGCAGCGCTCCGCTCCTCACCACGGCGAGCGAACGCCTGATGCATGGTCCTGATGATATCACCACGCGTGCCGAGCTCGCGGAGCTGTCGCTCTGCGCCAAGCTCGACCATCCACTCGTTGGGTCCGGCCGCCGCTGCCAGTCCCAGGCGCTCCAGATATTGCAGGCGCCCTCGCATCAGGCGGTGGACCTCGGGATCAGGACCCGCTGCCACCCGCTGACGGAGATCGATGGCCCCCACCTCATCGCAGGCCATGCGGATCTCGCGATCGAGCCGTGTCCAGCGATCCGCGGTGATCTCTCTTTCCAGTGCGTTGCGGATGTCGTGCTCAGGCTTCGGACCGAGCTCGAGCGCCACCAGCTCCTCGGCCCGGGAGCGCAGGCCCCGGCCGATATAGTCGCGGGCGATGACGAGATCTGCGCCCGTCTGATCGACACCGCGTACGAGCACATGAACGTGCGGATGGTCCGTATTCCAATGATCAACCGCGATCCACTCGAGACGCGTCGACAGATCAGCTTCCATCTGCCGCATCAGATCGCGCGTGAACGCTCTGAGGTCCACCATATCGGCTGCGTCCTCTGGCGAGACGATGAAGCGGAAATGATGCCGGTCGTCGCTGCTCCGCGCCTCGAAGGCGGCCTCGTCGGCGTGATCAGCTCGCGCATCGAACATCCTTGCCGGCTCGCCGTCGCGGGTGACCCCCTCCCGCTTGAGATAGGTCAGATGCATCGCCAGCGGCGCCGACCGAAACGCGTGGCCCTTGTGCCTTGCGATGCGGGCCTTCACCGTGACGCGGCGGCCTGAGGCAAAGAGGCGCTCGCGACTGAAGCTGAGACGGCCGCGGCCGAAGGTCGAATGGGTGCGGGCCGGCCGGCGTCCGTCGATCGCCGAGGGCAGCGTGACGTGCCCCGCGGCGTTCGCCGCGCGCAGGACGCGATTGATGAAGCTCCTGGCCTTCCTCTCACGCGCCTGACGGACGCGCCCCGGACGGATGCGGAATTCGCGGTCTCTGGTGCTCATGCGCGGCACCCCGCGGCAAGGATTGAGGCTATAGTGCCGAAAGCAGCATTGATGTTGTTGAGAAAGAGCATCAGCGCGACACGCGCTCCGACCGGACGGCACGGTTGAACGCGAGCCATGTCAACGGCTTGCTGATCAACAGGCGAGCCGCTTTTATCTTGCAGTCGACCGTCGGCAGCTTGCGGCTGGCTTTGGACCCTCGCCTCGGCTCTCGGTCCGACGCCCCGCGCCGGCGTGCCGGAAACAACAGCGAAGCATCGGCGACCGTAAAGACTGCGACGGACAATCATCATTGAGGCCGACGCATCGCACCGCATGATAACGTCGCGAGGAATTCCGCTGCGGTCGGCTTTGTCATTCAAAGCCTCTCGTGCCGACCTCAATGACGACCGTTTCCGATCGCAGCGGCTGCTCATCAACGTCGGCATGACGTTCGCAGGTCGTGCGCAGAACGCGTGCATCATCACGGCTGCCTCGTCCACACGGGAATGGCACGCCCGATGACGTCCGATGTCGCCGTCGGACCGAAATAGCGTCCATCCAGCGAACTATCCGATTGCCTGTTCATCAGAAAGAGCTCGGCATCGCCGACGATGCGGCATCCCTGCCAAGCCGGTAGCGGCCGGCCCTGTCTGTCGCTCTCTTGCGCGATGCCGACTTCGACTCCATCAATCAGGATGACATGCTCGCGACGACAAACGGCCTGGCCGCGAAGAGCAAGAATGCGCTTCAGCATCGGTACGCCCCTCGGCAGGTAGCCTTCGTCCGCAAGCCATCCGGCCAACACGCCGTGGGGCAGGACAACGACGATCTCGTTGGTGACCCATTGCCGGACCGGCCGAACCAGATAGAGGCCGATCGGAACGCTGCCGGAGACATTCCAGATGAGCAGCGGACGCAACCTTGGTCGCCCGACCTCCGTCACGAGCCACACCCCGGCGAGCATCGCGACGCCAATGACAAGCCCTTTCGTCATGGCATGATCGTCCTTCGATGCAGCCAGGCCCGATGGCGCAGATCCGTGTAGGGACGCGGCGGTTGTCCGGCGGCCATGCGGTTCTGAACGTGCCACCAATGATCCGGTGCGACATCCGCCGGATCGATGCCGAGCGCCTCGATCGCGTCGATCTGCTGCAGCACCCGCTCGACCTTCGGCCAGCCAAACACCTGCAACAGGATCGCTGCTCCCGGAGCGACGAAGGGCACGGTCGCACAGGCTTCTCCGGGGCCAACGGCCTGCAGAACGTTGATCCGCGACAGCACCGTGCCGTAATCGTTCGACGACCAGCGCACGAACGCAAAGACGCTTCCCGGCGTGAACGCGACCTCCCGGCGATAATGGTCGAGGCGAAGCTCCCGCACAGTTCGACCGAAGCGTATGCGGTTTTCGATCTTTCCCTGCAGCCATAGCAATTGGACACGCGTCAGCTCGCTCATTGGCAAACTCTGAGGTTGACGAAATCTGGACGGCTCTGCGGGCCGGGAATGAGGAAACCGGGGGCGTCTCGCGCGGTCTCCGCTGTCGACAGCAGGAGAAGCCAGCGTGCACCGGCGCCCCAAAGCGCGGGCCCGTTAGACAAAATCCGAAGGATTTTGCGGTTAGGTAAGTTAGAAGGCGGAAAGGACGCGCCAGACCAAAGGCTTAGGGTCGACTTCGGTCCCCGATGGCACGACGATCCGGTCCTCGATGGCACGCGTCCTCCGGTCCCCGATAGCACGAGACAATTCACAGCTTGTCCCCTGCGGAGCTCGAGGGGCGATGCCTGGCGAAACGCCTTGCGACCGGGTCAGTAACGGCGGCTGCGAAGTTCAGCCGTTCGGTGCCGTTTGGATCGCGGGTGAGGACCAGTTCGTAGCCCGGCAGGCGCTGGCGGCGGACGATTTCGCGAAGGTCGTAGGCGAAATGCTTCAGCGGCGAGAGGCTGCCGGACTTGGCATGCAGATAGCCGAGATCGAAGCTCCAGCCGCCATCCTGATGGCCGCCATGCTTGCGCACGAGGCGATACAGCCAGCGCTCCAGCCCGCCCGTCAGCGCGAAATAGGCCCGATCAATCGTCAGCACGAGCGCGTCATCGATGACGCCCGAATAGAACCAGTCCGGCAGGATCAGCTGCAATCCGGACGGCCTGCCATGGGCATCCGCCGTCTCCTTCCACTCGTTGATCCAGGAGAAGCGGTGCCGCCGCCGCTCGGCCGGCTGACGAATCGAGGTGAGCACGGTCGTCGACTGCAGCCGATCAAGTCCTGCCTTCAGACGGTCGTAGTCACGCACGCCGGTGCCGCGACCGACAAACGTCAGGATCTCATACGGCGTGGCGGCCATCAGGCGCGACGTCTTCAGTCCGGCGTCGCGAGCCTCGACGATCTGTGACGCCGCCCAGATCAGAACATCCGCGTCCCAGATCGTCGCCATGCCATGTTCGGGGACGGCCTCGACCCGAATGGCGACAGGCCCCGCGCGGAAGTCGATCGGCACGACGCGCTTGCTCTTGGCCAGCGAGAAGAACGGATAGGCCATCAGATCCTGCGCATCGCGCGGCGCCAGATCGCCAGGCAGCGCGCGAAACAGATCGAGCTGATCGCGCTCGGATTTGCGCAAACCTCGCACGTTCAAGCCCGCCCAGCCCGCGACGCGCGACGCTCCTGCCCTGCATAGGGAATGAGACCTGGATGTCGCTTCGCCGGCAGAACGGTGCCCTGGCCGGGATCAGCCGTCGACGTCTTGGTGCCGCGATCGGCCCAGGCTTTCAGATCGTCGAGCGCATACACGACGCGGCCGCCGATCTTGCGATATAAGGGGCCGGTGCCGTAGGTGCGGTGCTTTTCCAGGGTGCGGCCGGACAGTCCAAGGTAACGCGCAGCTTCGGGTGTACGAAGAAAGCGCGGCGGGGGACCGGCTATCGGATCGGGCATCGAGCATCCTCCGGGACAGGTTCGCGCCCTCACGGGTCGTTCGGCGCGTCGACGGACATGATCGACGCGCAGGGCAGCGAGGGGGGATGCCGGAGATCGAGGGGCGCGGTTTCGGCACCCCCTCGCCTCAAGGAAGCGACTCGTCTTTGCGGCGGCGGGCGCGGCCTTAGTGACAGCCCCTATCGGCCACGAGCCGTCTTTTCACCGGTGACCAGTGCAGCTGAGCATGGGAGGCCGATCAGTGGCATGCTGAATGCCGCGCTCAAGGGCAGTTCCGAAAATCCTCGGATAGCGATCGCCCGCCCGCTGCCATTGGGTGAGCTCGCAGACCCACCGGCAGGATCAAGCGCGAGCGGCAGCCAGAT
Organism: Bradyrhizobium sp. SZCCHNR1051; assembly: GCF_032489615.1. Lineage (NCBI taxonomy): Bacteria > Pseudomonadati > Pseudomonadota > Alphaproteobacteria > Hyphomicrobiales > Nitrobacteraceae > Bradyrhizobium > Bradyrhizobium sp. SZCCHNR1051. The sequence goes on from NZ_JAUEYJ010000009.1 coordinate 78,324, forward strand.
GATGCCTCAGGCGCGACCCAGGGACGCTCCGCGTGCGGCTTCCGCCCTGATCTCTTGTCCACGCCCTCAGTCGCCTGGAGAAGGATCTGAGTGACGGCCAAGACCGTGGATCGCGGCGCATGCCGGAAGGCGGCTTCGAAGCTGGCTGAAGCTGCGCCGCATGTTCGATCGCTTCTACCGCAACTTGAGTTTGGTTGCCTGCGTATGATCTCGCGAGCCCGTCCATGCTCGCGACGGACCGCGGCTTGTTTCCAGTCCAAGCGGGCCTGCCGCAGCCTCAGGAGCTCAAAGCTACGTCTGATCCGATCCGCGTAGCAACTGATGATAACCCTTCTCAGACATCCACCTCGCCCGCGCCAGATGGCTATCGAAGGCGCGGCGGGCACGCTGGGGTTCGTTGACCGGATCGATGTGCAAGACGAGCCGGGCAACCTCCTCCCAGTCCGCGCCCTCGGATGCTGCATCCAGAAGGCGGAGATACGTCACAGCATGTTCTTCATCATAGGCTGTCAGAACGGAATCAGTCGGCGCGAGGTCGGCGACAGCGGGATCGAGCGGTGGAATGGGCATTGGTCAGAACCTGTTTGGAGCGAACACAACCTGTCGACCTGAAAAAGCAGCACGGACCCCGTCGAGATCCGGGCACGAGACCGCCTTCCAAACGTCTTCAGCTGTCGCTCCCGCGTGAGAGAAAGATGTCCGTGTTGAAATGCCGGCAAAGCCGGAGCTGTTTGAGAAGACAATTCGACGCGTCTTTGCCGCCACCATGAAGCGCTTGCGTCTAATCCAAGGCGTTTTGCTGCAAGCGCTCGCTCACGCTTGGCTCGTCGCCTGCGTTCGTGTAGCCGACGCACGTCCACATTTCATCTTGAGAATAATACTCACGGCCGATGTTGCCAAAGCGCCGGCGACGCTCGCGAATTCCCGCGCGGGGAGGGCTGACGATCGGTATCTGAGAACCGTCTTTCCAAATGGAGTTCCGTGAGCGGCAGAGTGGCCACGACCTCTCGCCGCCAAACAGGAGCGCACAGCGCTGTGGAATCCAGCTCTCGATCGAGCTCAAGACCAAGCGCTCCCGTTCAGGTTCCCGAAGCGCCCGTCCCAGAGATTGAGGACGACGATGTAGTTGCACCCAAGGCGTAGCGGCTTCACTTTCAGCCGCGGGACTGGAATCAATGCGGCATGCCTACACTCACCCGTCGCCGCGATCCGCACTCGCCAAACGAGACCTGGCGCATTTACTTCGGAGACGTCGAGGCGGGAACGATTGCAGAGCGCCCCGAAGGCCCCTCCGGTTCGCCCGTCTGGCAGTGGTTCTGCGGCTTCTATCCAGGCAGTCACCCAGGCGAGCAACAGCTTGGCGGCGCCAGCACCTATGAGCAGGCGCGCGACGCGTTCCAGGCAGCATGGAACGTCTTCCTATCGAATCGGTCACAGCAAGATTTCGACGAATGGCGCCAGCACCGGGCCTTCGTCGCCTGGAAGGATCAGATGCGGGAGGCCGGATGTCCTCAGCCGACCCAAACCAAGTCAGGTTGCTCGCGCTGCTTCTGCGGCGCGGTGATCGACCTGAAGACAAGTACCGAGCACATCTACTCTCACCACATGCCGACCGCGAGACGCTTGGTTCCGGGATCATCTTGACGATGTGCAATCTCTACTCGATCACCACCAATCAGGCCGCCATCGCCGCGCTTTTTCGGATCGTTCGCCAGTTCGCGGGCAATCTCCCCTCGATGCCGGGCGTCTTCCCCGACTATCCGGCTCCGATCATTCGCGGCACCGGAGACGACCGCGAGATGATGATGATGCGGTGGGGAATGCCACCACCTCCGCGGACTGGCGGGCCACCCGTGACCAACATCCGCAACACGTCGTCTCCGCATTGGCGCGGCTGGCTCAAGCCCGAGAACCGGTGCCTTGTGCCTTTCAACAGCTTCGCCGAATATGCGCCCGAGCCGAACCCGGAGACGAAGAAGAAGGACGTGGTCTGGTTTGCCTTGTCTGATGATCGCCCCTTGACCAGCTTCGCGGGCATTTGGACCGAGTTCAAAGGCGACCGCGGCACGAAATCCAAGCCGCTGCCAGGCCCTCATTTGGTCTACGGCTTCCTGACTACGGAGCCCAACGCCGTGGTCGCACCTATCCACCCCAAGGCGATGCCGGTCATCCTGACGACAGAAGAAGAGAGGGAGGTCTGGCTGCGTGCGCCATGGAACGAGGCCAAGGAGCTGCAACGTCCATTGCCCGATGGCGCGCTCGAGATCGTCGCACGCGGGCCGGCCAAGGAAGATATACCTGCGGCCTGAACGAGCCGGCGGATTGCACAAAGACGGGCTCGCCTTGCGCCCCAATCCTACAGCTCCCGGCGACAACCTTTTCCGCGTCCGAGACTCGAAGCGCTCGCTCGTGTGGAGTCATCGGGTGGCGTTGTAGCGTCGCTGCCGCGAAGCTGACGGAACCAAAGGAAAACGATTCTAGACCACGCGGCACGGCTTCGGACAGCCGGACTGCAAGACGATCGGTCGCGCACAAAGTGGTCAGGCCGGCCAAGCATCGCGGAGGTGAGCCTGCCAGATTTCGGCATCTACACGACGAGCTCACGATCCGCAGCCTCGTGCGTCCGGCCGAAGGTCGGAATGAATGATCGCCGCTGGGCGAACGCCTACCACGATAGAGATCAAGGGAATCGAAGCCGCCTTACGCGAGGCGCCGCTTGCTCCTGGGAACCTCTTTGCCCTGGGATCTTCTTTGAAGAGAAGGCGCGGCGATCAGCCGCCAGGGCGCGGAACGCGAAAGAGCAGCCGCAGGAGCGCCGCTTTGCGGCGCGGGACCGACTGCGATCGCGAGACCAGTCAAGAGGGCAGCCGCAGGAGCGTCAGCATGCGACGGCGAAGCCGGGACGCGGGACCGACTGCCCCCGGCGAGCGATCCATCATGATGCGCCAGGGATGAAAGCCGAATGGCGGAGACGCGTCCATACTTGCTAGCGACTCCGTTCACGACAGCCCGGCCGGCGCGACCCTTTTACCATCTTCACCCTCGATCTGCCCTTTAGAACACGCGCGATTATGTCCCGCTGCCGAACCCGCTCTCAGGGATCTGGCAGAACAGCAAGCCGTAGGCTTCGGCGGACATACCCATCCTGCCCTCGAAGGGCAAAGCTATGGGTCGATTAGGGCACCGGGATGTGTGGAATGCGAACCCGGTTCGCCTTGCCAGACGTGCTTCGGTCCTCCATCCACAGTACCCCAGCATGGCCTAGCAATCGGCAGAGCCAATCCATTTCTGGTTTAATGGCCACTATTCGGTGCCCCACGTAGCCGAGACATGTCGCTGCTGAGAAGGACGGCGGCCCCACAATGATGAGTGACGGCCGCGTATCGATTGGGAGGAAGGCACTAAAGCGACTCCCTTAGCATCGTTGCGCTTGGGTCGACGACGAATAGACACCTCGGCACCTTTCTGAGTCGAGTGCGTGCGCGTCAACGGCACGCCGCGCGACTATTTCAGGAGCGCTGAGATGGCCCGGCCGAGAGCCCGATTCGAGACGTCGCCTCGCGGATCTTCTCGGTTGGCGCTCGCGACGTCCGCTCCCGGAGCGGACTGGAAGCAGGCCGTCAAAGGATCATAGGAACGCTTTTGACCGATTCCGTTGAAAAAGTCGGCAGTAGTTTCGTCGTGAACGCCATCTGTTTCGAGGACGAATTGGCGCGTTGTGGTTCACGCGGGCGTCAGCGCGGGCATCGGGATCAGCTTGGCCATCTTACGAAGGTTCTGAGCGGCTGCAGCGAGGGTGAACTCGTCGCGTGCGCCGTTCGGCCCTCTTAGTCGCAGCCGATCTAGCTTGAGGATGCGCTTGAGATGCGCGAACAGCATCTCAATCTTCTTGCGGAGCCGGCGTGAAGTGCGGCCTTCCCATGAGCTTGCGATCTCGCGTGCCATGTCGCGAGCGCCCTCGTAGATCGAGCGCGGCACTTTTCGAGCCGGGGTGTTGGGGCAACACCTGCTTCTTAGAGAGCATGCTTGACAATCGCGCTTGCTCGCACGGTAGAGGACCGTCGTGTCGTTGTTCACCAGCGTCCCTGTAGTGGTGAGGGGTTTGCCAGCGGGGCAGCGATAGACGTCCCTGGTATGGTCGTAGGTGAAGGCCTCACGCGAGAAGGTCCCGTCGGTGCGGGCCGACTTGTCGAAGACGGTCACGTGCGGCTCGATCCCGTGCTCGTAGACCAGCCACCCGAGCATCTCAGCGGAGCCATAGGCGCTGTCGCCGAGAAGCCGGTTTGGATAAAGATCGAACCTTTCGATTGAACGCTCAATCATGCGCTTGGCGGCCAATACTTCTGCCTGGCGGATCGCCGCGGTCGCTTCGACATCGACGATGATCGCATTCTCGACGTCGACCAGATAGTTCGTCGAGTAGGCGAAGAAAGCTTGGCCGCCGTGCGCTCCCGTCCAGCGCGCCGCCGGGTCGGAGGGCGATACAAACTTGGGCGTGACCTCCGTCGCGGCACCGAACGCGGCATCATCAAGAACGGCAAGATACTCGTCGATCGCTCGACCCGCAGCCTCCGGCGGAAGCCTCTTATCGCCTTCGATTCCCTTCTGCCGATTGGCATCCGCCTTGATCAGGCTAGCGTCGACTGCGAACCCTTCGCCGCCGATCAGGCGCTCCCGGATGCAGCGGCGCAAGACGGTCTCGAACACGCGACGGAAGAGATCGCTCTCACGGAAGCGGCCGTGCCTGTTCTTCGAGAACGTCGAGTGATCGGGGACAGCTCCATCTAGACCCAGCCGGCAAAACCAGCGGTATGCCAGATTGAGATGGACTTCATCGCAGAGGCGCCGTTCCGATCGGATGCCAAAGCAATAGCCGATCAAGAGCATCCTGATCATCAGCTCCGGATCGATCGAGGGCCGCCCGATGTTGCTGTAGAACGGCGCCAGCTCCCGCCGTAAGTCCTCAAGGTCGACGAACCTATCGATCGACCGCACGAGGTGGTCGGCTGGGATGTGCCTTTCCAGCGAGAACTCATAGAACAACGCAGCCTGTTCGACTTGCCGATGCCCCATCATGACCTTCAGTCCTGCCCACTAGACAGACTGAATCACCGATATCTCTGCGTCGCAACTGCTGACTTTTTCAACGAAATCGACCCAAAGCGGCTTTCGCAAACAGCGCCTGCCGGAAGCTAGTAATTGCCTCGATTCTAGCCTTGAAAGATAAGGCACGCGTTGTGCCATGTGCGAGCAAGCGGCCCTTGTTGTCGGTGATGCGTCGTGCTTCGGACGGAGCGGCGGCTTTGCGCCGACGATCTTTGCCTTGTTCCAAGGAGCGTGTTTCGAGACGGCAGGGACGGCGCTTGGGATATCGGTCATGTTGGCCTCCTCAGCTAGTGAGACTGGTCATTTTCAGCCACGAGCCCCTTCCAATCCCGAGTCCGCTTTGAGAATATTGGAGACGGACCTGCGTCCAATTCAAGCGATGACAAGACCGATCATGACCGACCTCGGACATTGGGCAGAGTGAGAATTACGCGATGGACCGGCCTGGACCCGTTGCGGAATTAGCTGGTCGGGCTATCCTTGCAGGGTCGTGCTACGCTGCTGAAGGTGACTAAAATGGCCGCACTTGTTCGTCCCCGAGGTTTAGGGGAAGTTGTGCTTCGGGTGCGTGACATTCCTCGTGCAATCAGCTTCTACCGAGACATTCTCGGCCTTGAGGTCCTCCGCACCTTCGAAGATCGTATCGCGTTCTTGAAGATTGAAACTGGGTTCGAGGGGCACGAACGTATCGTTGGTCTGTTCCGTGTTGATCAACCATCGAATAGGGCCGGCACGACCTGGAGTGAATCAGACATCCACGCGCCGACACTGCATCATTTCGCGCTAGAGATACCGCTGTTGGAATATTCCAAAGCACTCGATGCACTCACAAGCGCAGGCTTCTCCCCAAATACTTATGAGCATCGATGGATTGGTTGGCGATCAATCTACATCACTGACCCCGACGGGAATATAGTCGAATTGGTCGCCGTAGATCAGTCCATACGTACTTAGCTGCGGGTTCCAGCGATGTCGCTCCATGCGCTCGGCCTGAAGGCGGCGAACGGGCTCATGCTGACCACCGCCTATTACAGGGACCTGAACGACAAGACTCGAGTTTTCGCTGAGCGGTTCGCCAGGCGCAACAACGGCAAAGTGCCCCGATGAGTTAGGCCGGCACCTATTCCATCACGCTGGCCTATCTGCGGGCCGTCGAGAAGGTCGGCAGTGCCAAGGACGGCGCAGCTGTGATCGAGGCAATGCGCGACGCTGGCGCCTTTGATGATCCGCTGTTTGGCAAGACGATCGTGCGCGTCGACGGACGGGTCGCGCACGACATGTATCTGGTCGAGGTCAAGGAGCCGGAGCAATCGAAAAAGCCGTTCGATTACTACAAGGTGGTTGCCACGATCCCGGCCGATCGCGCATTTCGCCCTCTGGCCGACGGCAACTGCTCGCTGGCGTAATGACGCCTCGCCTGCTCCCAAAGGTCAGGCCGGCGAGGAACAGTCCGCGCAGTCGGAGCGGCCGGCCGACTGCGATGCGCCCCGCCCGGCAGATCCGGACGGAGCGCGATCGGCTCACTCGGCGGTCTTGCGCGGCCGCGACCAGAGGAGCGTGTAGCTCTCGCCGCCCTCGTCCTCGAACAGGTTGGCGTAGATCGGGGCGTTGAAGGAAGGATCGTCGAGCTTGAGCGAGAGATAGTCGCGTCCCTCCTCGGAGTGACGTGCCCAGGCGGCGCCGATCTCGACCCGCCCGGCATAGACGCGGTGGCTGGGCGCGTTCTCGCTGGAGCGGTTGGCTTCGGGGACGATGCGTACACCCTTGGCCTTGAGGCTCAGGGTGATGATCTCGCCCTGGAAATCGTCGCCGACCTTCTTGAAGGAACCGATGGAAGCCATGTTGTCTCTCCTTGGCTGGTTCGGGCCGCGACCACCGCGGCCTCGATGGCGCATATCGGACGAACGGCGAGCGACGGCGCACCCGAAGGGCTGAAGCGGCAGCGGAGGACGGCGTCGGCCAACTTTCTTGTCCCGCGAGGAATGGACGTTCCGTCCAGGGGAAGAAAGTTGGCCGGCGGCGTTGCGCTCAGGCGATCGAGGCCCAGCCGGCCTTCGGCCAGATCAAGCCATCACGAGGCAAGGTGCGTCACTGCCTCTTCAGCTCACAGGAGAAACATGGTGCACTGAGGCTGCACAAGAGAGCGGGATGATCAGGCGAAAGATCAGAAGCCACCGAGAAGAAAAGCGTGTGCCGATGTGTGCCCCTGGCTGCCAAACGTCCGTCACGCCCGGCGAAAGGCCTGGGACAGTCGAGATCCGGAAGGGGGTCCAGCTGGTTCGAGCAGGGTCGCGACTATCTCTCCGATGGAGCTCGACGCCCTGTCGTTCAACGCTAGCGATCCGCATCAAGCAGCTCGAGAACGAGGGCAGCGAGGGCTCTAAGCTCCTGTGATCCCGACCACGCTGAACGCGGGGGCCGATCGGGGTCACGTCTTGCAGCGAGACTGGCGGGGACAGTTCGTAGACGAAAGACCGGTGCAAGGCGGCAGCACGAACCAGGGATGTTCCCACCACGCCGCGCTCGCACCACGCCGTAAAGGCCGACAGGCACGACCAGTCCAAGAGGCCGTGACGAGAAGCAATTGCTGCCGATTGCAGGTATCGTCGCGCGGTCAGCGCGTCAGACGACCACGACCGCTCCCGCGCCACCACGTGCAACGCGATTCAAGCAGACATACATCTCGATGACGAGTGCAGAGAGTCGCTTGGGATATCGTCGCGGGCCGCTTTAGCAAGGCAAAGGGCCTGCAGAGTTGACGGCGCTCACGCGCCGCCTTGGCCAGGAGTCCACACCGGAATGCCAAGCCCGAGCGCCTTGTCGGCGAGGTTGCCCTGGATCCCCGAGCCGGGAGAACACCGTGAGGCCGATCGGGAGTGTCGCCAGTAAGGCGTCGGTGCGCTTGAAGGGATCTGATCGATTGGAAGCCGCGCGCATCAGTGGATGGCGGCATACATGATCTTCTCTTCGGTCGCTTCGATCGCCGAGAATTCTTCGACGACCTTGCCCTGCCTTGATACCAGGATCCGATCGGATAGCGCTATAATTTCCGGCAGATAGGAGGATATCACGACCACAGCTCTGCCTTCATCGGCGAGCCTGTTGATCAACTCGTGAATTTCGACGATGGCCCCGACGTCGACCCCGCGCGTCGGCTCATCGAAGATGATCAGCTCCGGATCCTGAATCAACGATTTAGCGATGACAACCTTCTGCTGATTGCCGCCGGAAAGCTCGACAACCTTGACCTCGTCGCCGATGGCGCGAACCTTGAGACGTTCGATCCAGGTCTTGCCGACCCCATTTCTTTCACGACGCGACAACCAGGCTCGCCCTTTCGGAAACTTGGCAAGCAGACCCAAATAGATGTTGCGCGCGATCGAGGCCGTCTCGAAAAAGCCCTCCACCTTGCGGTCTTCGGTGACGTAGGCGATTCCGGCTTTCACGGCCGGCGCGGGGACGCGATATCGCACAGACTTGTCGTTGAGCAGAATTTCTCCACCGTGAAAGAAATCACGCTTCAGAATACCCGAGACGATCTTAAAAGTCTCGGTTCGGCCCGAGCCGACCAGTCCGAACACGCCCGTGATCTGGCCCGCGAACACCGACAATGAGTTGTTCCTGACCATCGGCGCCATTTTGAGATTCTGTATTGTCAACACGCGCCTGCCGGCCGGGCGCACTTTGTCCTTCCGCACACCATAGAGCGTATTTGAGAGGTTTCGTCCGACCATGGCCTGAACGATGCGCGCTCGATCGAATCCCGAGGCGTCGTCGGTGACCACGTGCTTGCCGTCCCGCAGGACAGTAATGCGATCGGCCAACAGCAAGGCTTCTTCGAGCGCGTGCGAGATGAAGACGATCGAAACACCGCGCCTCTTCAAATCCCGCACCAAATCGAAGAAATACTTCTTCTCCTCTGGCGTAAGCGTCGCCGTGGGTTCGTCAAAGATGATGACTTTCGCCTTGTGCAGCACGGCGCGAGCGATTTCGACCATCTGCTTCTTGGCCGCGCCCAGGCCGCCGACGGTCGCCGTCGGCGCGACGTCGAAATTGAGAGATTGGAGGAACTGCTGAGCCGCGATGTAGATGCCGCGCAGCCGATTGTAGAATCGCTCCTGACCGAGAAACAGGTTTTGCGCCACGGTCATCGTCGGCACCAGACTGTTTTCCTGAAACACCATTGCGATGCCAAGATGCCGCGCCTCCAGCGGCGTTCTGGGAGACACCGCGACGCCATCGACCGTCATTGCACCTGACGTCAAGGCCACGACACCGGCCATGACCTTGGTCAAGGTCGACTTGCCTGCGCCGTTTTCGCCGACCAACGCGTGGATCTCGCCCCGCCGCAGCTCGAAATCGACGCCCTCGATCGCTGGCACGCCGGCATACAGCTTGGTTGCCTTCGACAGGGACAGGATGACCTCGCTCATGGAAGGATCTCCCGGCCAACGGTTGCAAGGGGCAGCCTGAGCACCCTGCCCGGCCCCTTTGCGATCATGACGAGGTCGCCGCCGTATTCGACGGCAGCGACGATGCCGTGATTGACGCCATCAGCGCGGCTATGAAGCGAATAAACCGGCAGTCCGTCGACACCGAGCCGGATGACGAGTCCGTACGACCGTGGGGGAGCCCACGGCTTCATGACACCCATGGTCTTGATGTGCGCTCCCTGCAGCGGTTCCTTGAAGGACTGGCCGGACCTGAGCCGTGGTGCCACCCAATAGTCAGGCTCGATCTCAGCAATCATGCGACGCCGGTAGGCCGGTTCGCGCAGCACGAACTCGACCAATTGCGTGCGGGCGATAAAGGCCGTCAGCCAGAAGCCGCCGCCATGCGCCGGTGCAAGCCGGGAGGGATAGACCGGCAGGTGACCGAGCACGACCGTGCGCGTGCCGCCGGGTGCGATCGAGACCAGACGGTGCCGCCAGCTTTCACTGACCAGCACGTCGTTGCCGTTTGCGACGGCACCGAAGGCGTAGCGAAGCCCGCCCGCAAGCTGCTGCATCGTCTGCGTCCGCGGATCGAGCCTGAAGACACGGCCGGTATCACCGAGCTCCATCAGGTCGCGCGCCCAATCGCCGACCTCATACGATGACGAACCATCGGTTGCGATCAGGGTGCCGTCGCCTGCGGGCGCAAGCGCGTTGACGGCGCGCAACTCACCGGTAAATGTCGAGACCGGGGTCTTGGCGGTGATGTCGTCATAGAAATGAACCTCAGTGCCGCCAATCGCAACGGCCAGACCGCCGGACGGAAGCATCGCCAACGCAGAGATCGGCCGCGCGAACCTGCGGATCTCCGTAGGCGACGATCCGGCCCAACGCAGGAGTCGTGCGCCGTCGGCGATGAGAAGGGAACGGCCGTCGGACGCAATATCCTCCGGTGCTTCACATTCGAGGAGCGTTTCGGCTGCCTCCAGCACTTGATTGGCCTTCAGCGCCCCGTCGAACGACGGAACGGTGATGGTCGCATCGCCACGGCCGAGCAAGCGGTTTGCGAATTCACGGATGGCGGCGATCACGAATGCCTCCTCCAGCGTGTATCGTAGTGGACGAAGTCGGGATCGGCGTTCTCCAGCTTGAAGCGCCCGATCCTGTTGTTGGCGATACCGCCGAGATAGAGATAACCGCGGTGTTCCCGCATCGAGGTAATCATCGGATGATTGACGCCCTTGAGGTCCCAGAGGGATTCCAGGATCTGGCCCTGCTCGTTGAACTTGACGACGCACCCGGTGTTGATGTTCGGAAATAGCCATTCGTCGATCGGCACCCGCTTGGCCATGCGCCGCCGGAAGCCCGGCATCTGCCACGCCAAGTCGAGCGAAGGGCTGCGCATGCCGACCAGCGCCAGCCAATAGTTGCCATCCGACGCCAGATTGATGTTGTCGGGATAGCCCGGCAGGTTGTCCATGACGGTCTCGACCGCGCCTTTCTTCGGACCAGCGAACCAGTATCGCTTGATCGAGCAGCCGAAGGTTTCCGCGAACAAGATCGAGTGACCGTCGCTGGCAACAGCGACGCCGTTCGGAAACTTAAGTCCGCGCAGCACGGTATGGGTCGTTCCACTCTTCGTGTCGTAGCAGATGATGCGACCGTTGCCGCGGGCCTCCAGCCCGTCGACCGGCCACTCATCCATCTCGTAGCGAACGGTCGCCTCGGAGAAGAAGATCAGTCCGTCATCGGTGATGTCGAGGTCGTCGGCGAGCCGCAGACGGCTGTCGTCATTCACCGAATACAGGCTTCGGTTGGTCTCGTCGGTGGCCTTCTCCACGGTCCCGTCGGGCGTGATGCGGTAGAGACCCATGCCGCCGATGCAGACATACAGATTGTCCTGGCGGTCGAACGCCATTCCGAGCGGCTGGCCGCCGATATGGGCGAACACCTCCATCCGCTCGTAGTCCGGCGGAAAGAACCGGATGATGTCACCGTGACGGGAGCCGGCATAGAGCACGTCGTTGCGGTCGAGAATGACATCCTCCGGCGCCTCGATCCGTCCGAGCCCGATGAGAGACACATCGCGAAGCTTGTCGTTCTGCTCGAACGGCCCGCCCTTGCCGATCTCGGTCGGGGGTGGCGGCGGCAGCGCATGATAGGTCGGGGCAACGTAGACCTTGCTGATGATCCGGTTGCGGTTCTTCTGCCAGCGTATATCGACCATGGCGGCCGCCAGGAGGATCGTCGCGAGCGCCATGCGGTTGACGCCGCCACGCGCGTTCATCGCGGTCAAGCCGTTGGTCATCAGGAGGACGATGAGCACACCGACCAGCGACTTGACGACCGAACCCTTGCCACCGCCCAGTGTGATCCCGCCGAGGACGGTTGCAGTCAGGACGATCACCTCGAGGCCGACGCCGATGTCGCCGCCCACGGTTCCGAGGCGGGCGGCAAAGAACAACGCACCGATGCTGGTCAGAACGCCGCTCGCGACGTAGCAGAGCGCGATGGTCCGCCGCACCGGAATGCCGGAATTGTAGGCCGAGCGGCGCGATCCGCCGATCGCCGTGATGTGCCAGCCGGGCCGCAGCCGCGTCAGAAAGACATGGCCGACGATGGCGACGATGACATAGAGCAGCGCGACGCTCGGGATTCCCAGAACATCCCCGCCGCCAATGAAATCCCACGAGGGGATATCTGGAAGCGATGACGCGATGGCGTTCGAATAGCGTTGAATCAGCAGATCGAACGCCGAGCGATAGATGATCAGCGTGATCAGCGTGGCGATGAAGGCGCGAAGTCTCAGATATCCGATCAAGACCCCGTTCACGGCGCCGAGCAGCCCGCCGACGACCATGGTCGCGACGACCACTGCCGGAACGGGCCAATTGAGAACGTCCAGGAGATAGAGCGCGCAGAAATCCGTCAGGGCAAACATCGACCCGACCGACAGGTCGATGCCGCCGACGATGACCACAAGCCCCATTCCGAGACCGATGAAACCGATCTCTCCGGCCTGGCGCGCAGTGTCGGCGAGACTGGCGGGGGACAGAAAGTGCTCCAGGACCCGGCTCAATGCGAAGCCGACGATCAGGAGCAGAAGCACAGGAACGGCGGTTTCGGTCCACCTCTTGGACAAGATCTCGCCGAGGAGATGGTCGGGCCAGTAGCGATATCGCAGCCGAGTCAATGTCTCGCGCATCTGCCTTCCATGGGTACTGCCTATGCAATCGTCTTGATGCGCGTCCCGGCCGAGCCGGAACGCGCGCCGCGGAGCGTCGTCACTTCTTGAGATCGGAGAGGTTCCAGCACGACGTCTGGGAGTCTGCGTTCTCCTTGGTGATCGGAATGAGCGTGCTGTATTCGAAGCCCTTGACCGAGCCCGCCTTCACCCCCGAGGACAGCAGCCACTTGATCGTTCCGGCCATCTGCGCCGCCTGCGTCGGCACGTCGTAGCTCATGTTCAGATCGAACGAGCCGTTCTTCACGAGCTCGCAGGCGCCCTTGCGCTCTCCACCGCCCGATGTTGCCAGGAAGACCTTGCCGGTGAGCCCGGCCTCCTTGATCGCAGCGGCAGTGCCGATATCCATTCCATCCCAGAAGCCCACGATGCCGCACAGGTCGGGATTCTGCTTCAGGACGGTCTGCGTGATGGCCTTGGCTTTCGCCGCATCCCAATCGGCCGCCTGGCTCGACACCACCTTGATTTCAGGATGCTTGGCGAGAACGTTCTCGACGCCCTTGAGTGTGTAGGCACTGGCGGCCGCGGACAGCGCCCCCTGAATGATCGCGATCTTGTTCGACTTGCCCTGACAGGCCTTTACCACCCCCTCGGTCTGGCGTTCGCCGATCTCGATCCAGTTCGCGCCGACGAACGCGGAGCTGCGATAGGCTGATCCCATGTTGATCTGGATGACGTAGATCCCTTCGTTTTCGGCGCGCTGCAACAGCTTGGCATAGGTCTGGACGTCGGGATTGTGGATCACCATGACCGCCGGCTTCTCAGAGATCAGCGAGGTAACGGCCTGCGCCCCCGCGTTGGTGTTCCAGTTGGGATCACGAATCTCGAACTTGACGCCGTAGGGTTCGAGCTCCTTCTTCAGGCCCGCGTACCAGCCCTCCGTCAGATCGAAATTCATGGCGACCGGCACGTAGGCGACCGTCTTGCCGGCAAGCGCCTCGCGAAAGGTCTTCTGAAAGGGCTCGTCAAGCCCCTGCTGCGCGAGCGCCGGCGCCGCAGCCGCCGCGAGCGTCACCGCCACCAGACTTCCAAATGCTAAGCTATGTGTGCGCATCGTCTTTTTCTCCCGTTTGATGTTTTCATTTTTCGGACTGAGCTAGATGTCGCCTTGCTGGGCCGTTTCTTCATTTCGCGGATTCAAGATCGTATCCGTGATCACCGCGATCAGCAGGACGACGCCCTTGATCAGGTTCTGTCCGGCATAGGGAATATCCAGAATCGTCATGCCGTTCAGCATGGTCCCGATCAGCAGCGTGCCGATGATGACGTTCACGACGCCGCCGCGGCCACCGGACAATCCGATGCCCCCGAGCACGACGACGAGGATCACGTCATAGATCATGGTCGAGTTGAAGATCCGGGTGGGCATCGAGTTGACGGATGCCGCCATCACGAGACCGGCAAAGCAGCCGATCACCGCCGCAAGCACATATTGCAGCACGACAATCGGGCGCGAGGGAATGCCGGTCACCCGTGCGGCGAACGGATTGTCACCAACCGCATAGATAAAGGCCCCCCAACGGGTCTGACGCAGCAGGAAGAACACGGCGATTGCGGCGATCGCAAACATCACGATCGACGTCGGAATGCCAAGGATGCTGCCCTGCCCGAGCCGCTCGAATCCCGCCATGCCGTCGCTCCATTGGACGACGTCGAGCTGGAACAGCGCCGCTTGCCCAAGTCCTGCAACAAACAGCCCGGTCGCGAGCGTTGCAAACAGCGGCGGCACCTCCGCATAGGCGATCAGCCAGCCATTGACGAGACCGATGGCGACGGCCAGGAGGCCGGCGGCGAGCAAGGAGGCCGGCAACGAATGACCGTTCTGCACCATCTGCAGGACGAGCCCGCCGGGGACCGCGAGGGCAGCGATGAGCGATAGATCGATGCCGCGCCCGATGACGACAACGGCCATCGCCAGGCCGAGAATGCCGAGAACGGCGACGTTCTGCAGCAGGGTCAGCATGTTGTCGGCGGTCAGGAAGCCCTTGAGGAAGATCGAGAAGGCCAGGAACAGCGCCGCGAAGACGGCGAACACGATCTCCTGTTGACCAAGCCGAAAGTGCTTCATCGTTGCTCTCACCAATTCCCAACTACGCCCGCCCGCGTGGCGGTGTCGCTTCAATACGATAGGTCTGCGGCAACGCCGACAGGCTCTCTGCAAGCCGGCCCAGCGCGACCTTGTCGATCGTTTCGACCGAAATGCAGACGACCGTGTTGAGCTTGTCGTCCTTGTCGACCTGGATGTCTGCCGCGGTTGCAGGACCGAATATCCGATCGACTTCCGTCCTGACCTTCTCCCGAACGGCGAGATCGCGAAGCGTCGGCTTGAAGATCTTGCCCACGGCGGTGACTGGAAGCGCGTCAAGCACCACCACGCGCTTCGGGCGCGCGGGGGGCTCGTGGACATTCTGCTCGAGGTAGTCGCAGAGCCGCGCGAGCTCGATCGTCTGCTGAGGCGACGGCACAATGAAGAGAATCGGCACCTCGCCAGCGTAGGCGTCCGGCATGCCAACGGCAGAGCTCATTTGCACGCCAGGATATGCATTGGCGACATCTTCGATGGCGGCGGGATCGATGTTGTGGCCGCTCCGAACAATAAGGTCCTTCTCCCGACCTGTGAGAACCAGCCGCTCGTCTGCGGTGAGGTAGCCGATATCGCCGGTCACGATCCAATCATCGTCGGTCAGGACGCCGACATTGTGCGTGGGATCGACGTATCCGGGGAATACCTGCGGGCCCTTGGCCAGCACCAGCCCGCTCGTGAGCGGAGGACACTCCTTCCTCAGCTTCGGGTCGCCCAGTGCCACGATCTTCGTTCGCGAGAACGGCGCCCTGAATCCGACGCTGCCCTGAAGAGGCTCACCGCGACCCGGGTTGAACGCGATCGCCGCCGCGGTCTCCGTCATCCCATAAGTCTCGAACAACCTCACTCCCGTCCTGGCCTGGAAACGGTCACCGACCGCCTTCGGGAGCACCGCACCGCCAGTCAGCGCCATCCGGACCGAGCTGATATCGCTGGACCCGATCGGCACCTCCGCCAAAGCCGCAATGGAGGTCGGCACGCCGCTCACGATCGTCACGCGATGTCGTGCGACAGCGTACCAATAGTCGCGGATGACCTCCGGGACTCGCAGACCGTAGGGTGACGGAATGATCACGTGGCCGCCAGCGGCGAGAATCGACAGACCTGCAGTCATGGTGCCGCCAACATGAAACAGCGGAAACCCGTTCAGCGCGATGTCAAACTCGTCGAGCCCGTGAACCTGGGCGAAGCCCCATGCGGCGTGGATCTGGTTGCCATGTGTCAGGCGGACGAGCTTTGGACGTCCGGTCGTCCCTCCCGTGTGGAAGAGCGCGCACACCGACCGCCGATCATTTGACGGTTCGAAATCGAGCGCATCTCGGTGCCTCGAAGCGGCTTCGTCAAAGACGGCCATTCGGCCGTTCGCGTCGCGGCTCTCGCCTAGAACGAGGATCTTCTGCAAAGATCCGACCCGTGCGGCGACCTTGTTCGCCTTGTGCCAGAGCGCCGGATCGTCGGCTTCCGAAGGGATCACAAGCAACGCTGCATTCTGCGCTTCGAGGAGATCGGCGATCGCGTCCTCGTTCAGCAGATAGTTGATCGAGCTCGCGACGCCCGCGACCTGGGCGCCGAGCAAGGCCGGAAAGACCTGCGGCAGGCTCGGGCAGAGGAATGCAACGGTCGGTCCATCCGGTCTGATGCCGGACGCCCTGAACAAGTTCGCCGCGCGGGATATGTCGGCGAGCAATTGACGGTGAGTGAGGCTGATTTCGCGGGATTCACGAGGTATCAGAACGGTCAGGGCCTTCCGATCCGGATGCAATCGGGCGGTCGCCTCGAACAGGTGATACAGATTTCGCGCAGGTACGAGGGCGTCATATGGCAGCCGCTCCAGCGCCACGATGTCAGCAATGGAGCCGACAGGGCGCGTGAACCTCGTCGTCATCGGTGAAGGCAGGCCTCCCCCCATTGCTGCAGTCCCTGGCACGGCAAATCACGCACGCCCGCATCGGCATCCGCGACTGCTTCCTCCCATTTTTGTTCTCTTAGCTTGCCGCCCCGAGTGACGCTTGCCTCGGAGCGCAAAGCTTTTGCATGGCCGCGCAAAGTTGGCTTGCGTAGAGCCGCTGGGCAACTAGAATTGCGGAACGGTCCTTGTGCGATGCAAAATGCAGCTTGGGCTGCTCGCGATGGATGACCGATGGAGCTCGTGTTCACAACGGAAAGCCTTGAGCCTTCCAAGCGCTACGCTGCCTGGCAAGGCGCCATTTGCGACGTCTATGTCCATGTCGACGTCGAGGCCGAGCAACGGTCCGACTATCAGGGCTTCATCCGGGAAGCACGATTTGGCGTGCTGACGATGACCGACGTATTGCTGTCGGAGCAACGGATATCACGACGGGAGCGGCACATCGCCAGGCTCGACAAGGATTGCTACTACGTCGAATTCGTTCAACAGGGCAAGATCAACGTCCTGCAGGCAGGCCAGACGCTGAATACGAATCCCCACGTCGGTGCAATCTTCTCCGCGGCCGAAGCCTACGATCTGGAGTGCGTAGGGAAGGTTAGATCCCTCTACCTTGAGATTCCGCGCAAAGAATTTTCGTCGCGATTCACCGAGAATCGGATTCCCGTTGCGATGACTATTGCGACCGGACGCGGTCTTGGCCGGATCGCCGCCGAATTCTGTTCGACGTTGGCATCGGAAGCATCGTCAGTCGATGAAGCGGCGAGGTCGCGGCTCGGCGACGAGCTGATGGATGTTCTGGCTCTCGCCCTGGACATGGGCGACAAGGACCAATTTTCCGAGGACGCCACGGCTCAGAAAGCCCGCCTGCGCTCTGTCAAAGCCTGGATCGAGGAGCATCTCACCGACCACGACCTTTCGCTCGAGAAGATCGCACGGAACAACGGGGTCTCGCTCAGACACCTGCACTATCTTTTTCGACTCACGGACATGTCGGTGTCGGAGTGGATTCTCGACCGGCGCCTGCAACGGTCCTACGATATGCTGACACGACTTGAGCAGCGCGTGTTGTCGGTGACTGAGGTCGCCTACCAGCTGGGATTCAGCAGCTCGTCACACTTCAGCACCGTGTTCCGGCGGAAATTCGGGCATAGCCCGTCCGAGCTACGCCGCCGATAGGCCGATGCTCAGTGGCCGAGCGGCTCATGAGGCACTCCGCCGAGCTCCAGCACGTCCGCGCCGCCCACGCGACCATCAAACCTCGATTCACTCGACAGCTCGACCTTCGAGCAATTGTGCCGCCAATCGCAAGGCACATCAAGGCCGGCACAGCGTCGCGGCGGTCAGCGACCACCATGCACTCTGCGCCACCAGGTCCGACGCATTCAAGCAGACATACATGTCGATGCCGAGCGCAGGAGTCGCTTGGGATGTCGCCGCAGCCGCTTGGACGAACGCAAAGGACCTGCACAGTTGACGGCGCTCACGCGCCGCCTTGCCCGAAGGTCCAGACGGGAATGCCTAGGCGGCGAGCCTTGTCAGCGAGATTGCCTTGGATCCCGGAGCCCGGGAAGACCATGGCGCCGATCGGCAGCGTCGCCAGCATGGCGTCATTGCGCTTGAAGGGGGCGGCCTTATTGTGTCTTGTCCAATCGGGCTTGAACGCGATCTGCGGCACCTTGCGGTTCGATGCCCATTTGCTAGCGATCAGCTCGGCCCCCTTCGGCGAGCCGCCATGCAGGAGGACCATGTCGGGATGCTTGGCATGGACCTTGTCGAGACGATCCCAGATGAGTGCGACGTCATTGAAGTCCGGTCCGCCGGTCAGCGCGATCTTGGGGCCTGGCGGCAGCATGACCTCCGTCTCAGCCCGATGCTTGGCAGCAAGGAAATCGCGGGAGTCGATCATGGCCGCCGTCAGCGTGCGATGGCTGACCTGCGATCCCGAGCGCGGCCGCCACGGCGATCGCGTATGGAGCTCGAAGGCCTCGGCGGCCAGATCGCGGAACAGCTCCATGGCGTTGCGACGCTCGACCAGTGACAGTCCTTCCGACGTCAGGCGCTCGAGCTCGACCGAGCGCACCTCCGAGCCGTTCTGCTCGCGCTGACTCGAGCGCTGCGCCTGCTCGTTGTCGTCGAGCTCGCGCTCGATGCGCATCGTGGCACGGTGGAACAGGTTGACCGTTGACCACAAGAGCTCCTTCAGCTCAGGCTCGAGGCGCGTCTCCGAGAGCGTCGCGACCAGGGCGTCGAAGATATCGGCGACCGCGCCGGCGATGCCCCTGCCTTCAGGGAGCGGCCGAGGATCAAGCTCATCGTCGAAGGGGCGGTAGCCGTACAGCTGGAGTTCGGTCAGGGCGTTGTCGATGCTCGACTGCGTATCGTGCGGCTCACGCATCTCGTCTTGCTGGTCGGACATGGGGACCTCGTCTATGTTCGGTGACCGCGTCGATCGCGGCCTTCCATGGCGATCTCCAAGACGGCGGGAGGACCGGACCAGAACCCGCTGATCCCTTCGAGCAGCGGGCCGGAGCGACAGCGGAGGATGGCGGTGTGCGCGGCTATTTTGCCTCGCGATGCAAAGGCCCGCCTGCGGGCCGGCGGAAAATGGCCACGCACCGCCATTGCCGGACCGGACCGCCTGCCGTCCGATCGCCTCTCAGAAGGCCCCGGCGCGGCTCTCTGACGCCCTGACGAGATCCTCTTGTCCCGACAATGTGCGGCGAGCGCCGAACGACTCTCCAGCGTCGAGCCGACGTTTAGGTCGCAGCCGCGCTCACGAAGCGCTCGGCATCTTCGGGCAGCAGCTGATGACGCAAGACGTCCAGGAGCTTGGCTGTCCCTAAAACGCGTAGGTCTTCGTTGAAGTCGTCCAGGCGAGGGCATAATGCGATCGCCTCGATACCGGCGTCCAGCGCGCGTGTCGTCAACGTCTCTGCCGCGGCGATACCAGCAGCATCAGCATCGACGGCGACATAGATCCGGCGCAGCGTGGCCGGCCACAGCAGATTCGCCAGATGGTTGGCCGAGAGCGCAGCAGCAACCGGCAAGGTCGGCAGCACCGTCCGCAACGACAGCATGGTCTCGATGCCCTCGCCGGCCGCAAGCACGTCCTTGGCGGTCCCGAAGCGCACGGCATGCCCAAGCAGATCGCCCATCGCCCGCCGCGGCGTGTCGATTGGCGCCTTGCCAAGCCTGCGATCGTCGAAGCCATCGGGATCCAGCCAGGTGCGATGAACCCCGGTGATGCGCCCCTCGAGGTCCGTCACAGCGGCAATCAGCGCGGGCCATGTCTGGACATCGGTGGCATCGTCCGGCCGATAGTAGCAACGTGGATGAAAACGTAGACCATCAGTGCCCGCGCGCGGGTCGATACCGCGATGAGCAAGATAGGCCTCGCCGCGCGTTCCAGACAGCGGCTGCCCCATCGCAAACAGCCGGCGAGCCGCTCTGGCGGAGTCGCGGGGGCGCACGGCATTCACAGCACCGACTGGAGGCTTGCGTTCCCAGTCCGGCAGCTTCAGAAAACGGCGCGCCTCCCCGGCAACCTCGTGAAAGCTGCTCAGGCCACAAACCGAGCCGATGACGTCGAGCAGATCGCCATGCTCCCCGGTCGCAGCATCCGTCCATTTGCCGGCCGGCCCCTTCGACGAGGCGTGCAATCGCACGAACAATGATCGGCCCGGCGTGTTGTTGACATCACCGACCAACCAGTAGCGTCCCTGACGTCTGCCGTTGGACAGATAGTGACGGCACACCGCCTCGGCCTCACGCGCAAGGCGGCGCGCCAGTTCAGACGCGTCGTCTGACATCACGACAGCTCCCGCCCGCGGACCTCAGCAATTGGAAACCGCTCCAGAACGCTGGCTAGGATCGCCGGGCCGCCTGCATCGGTGGGTACGAACATCCGCAGCCTCCACGAGATGATGTCGCTGAACAGCCCGTAGGCCCTGAGACAATCCCGTAAGCCCGCAGGAAAGCCCAAGAGCTCGATCCGGTTGGCGCCCATGACGCGCACCCTCCGCAGCTGCAAGCCCTCATGAAGATCGAGTACATAGCCGTCACGCAGCACGGATGTGAACGCGTCATCGGGAGCGAGCGAAGGTCGCTCGGTCGACGCTGCGGTGACCCAACTGAGTGGCACCTTGCGGCCGATGATGCGCTCGCCCGCATCGGTCTGGAGCCGGTAGACCCGCGCGGACTCCTGAGGGAGGCGCTTCCAGATCGGCAGCAGAAGCCCTGTGACGAGGTAGATCGTGGTGGTCGTGAACTCCGGAATGGATGCGAGCTCCGCACTCCAGCCGGCCTTGAACTGCTCGCGGTCTGTCTCGGCCCAATCATGCTCGGCCAGCCTGGCGAGCGGTAGAGTCTGGCGTCGCATCGGTCCGATCAGATGGACGCGCTGCTCGATCTCGCCATCGTCGAGCAACCAGCTCGGCGCCGGCACCTGGATCGCCGCTCGCCCCGAGCGGACATGGGTCACGGGAACAGCGCGGCGTTGCAGCAGCCGCTCCAAGGCCTCGTTCAGCGGCATCGGCCGGTTGCGGTCACGCTGGGCGATGGTGACGAGATGAGTCTCGGCACCTGTTGCCAGATGGGTGTTGATGGTGCGCCGCTCCATGACGACGAAGCTTTCTGCACGCAGCGTCTCCAGACCGGCATCGAAAGTCCCGGATGCGATCGCGCCCTCGATCCGCGCCGCGAGCAACTGCTCGAACACCGTGAACAGGATGTTCTGCAGCTCGATGGTCAGCGCCAGCAGCCGGTTCAGGAATGTCGTGATCGGCGGCAGCTGGTCGCGAAGGCCGTTCTCGTCCGTGAGCTTCAATCCCGTGGCCTGCTCGAACCGCTGCAGCGAACAGCTCCCCAATTGCCCACGGGCGAGCAGCCCATAGAACTGACGCAGGGCATCGCGGGCGTGCGGGCCTTCGAGATTGTCCTCCGCCCGGAACAGTCCCTGTCCGCCGGTCTGGCGCTGGCCACGGGTGATCGCGCCCAACGTGTCGAGCCGGCGCGCGATCGTCGACAGGAAGCGCTTCTCGGCTTTCACGTCGGTGGCGATAGGGCGAAAGAGCGGTGGCTGCGCCTGGTTGGTGCGATTGGTCCGGCCAAGCCCCTGGATCGCGGCATCCGCCTTCCAGCCTGGCTCCAGTAGATAATGCACCCGCAGCCGCTTGTTCGTCGCCGAGAGCTCGGCGTGGTAGCTGCGGCCTGTGCCGCCGGCATCCGAGAACACCAGGATGCGCTTCCTATCATCCATGAACGCTGCGGCCTCAGCGAGGTTGGCAGAGGTCGCCCTCGTCTCGACCACCATCCGATCGCGGACGCGGACGATCCGTCTCGACCTGCCCGTGACCTCAGCGACCATGTCCGTGCTGAAGCGCTGAACGATCTGGTCGAGCGCACCCGGCACCGGGGCGAGCGAAGCGAGATGTTCGATCATCTGATCGCGGCGAGCGACCGCTTCGCGGCTCTCGACCGGCCGGCCATCGCGAGTGACCGGACGCGACAACAGATTGCCTTCGCCATCGGTGAACGGCTCGTAGAGCTGGACCGGGAAGGAAAGGGCGAGATAATCGAGGACATATTCGCGCGGCGTGATGTCGACCTGGACGTCGCCCCACTCCTCGGTCGGGATCTCGGCCAGCCGGCGCTCCATCAGGGCTTCACCTGTGGAGACGATCTGGACGACCGCGGCGTGGCCAGCATCGAGATCGCGCTTGATCGCCTGAATCAGCGTCGGCGTCTTCATCGAAGTCAGGAGGTGCCCGAAGAAGCGCTGCTTGGCCGACTCAAAGGCCGAGCGCGCGGCCGATTTGGCCTGGGCGTTGAGCGTGCCGGTTGCGCCGGTGATGTTGGTCGCCTGCATCGCGGCCTCGAGATTGTTGTGAATGACCGCGAACGCCTCGGCATAGGCGTCATAGATCCTGACCTGCTCGTCCGTGAGCCGGTGCTCGAGCGGCTCGTATTCGACGCCCTCGAAGGACAGCGAGCGCGCCGCATAAAGCCCGAGGGCCTTGAGATCGCGCGCCATCACCTCCATGGCCGCGACGCCGCCCTGCTCGATCGCCGCCACGAAGTCCGCCCGCGTCGCAAACGGGAAATCCGCGCCGCCCCACAGTCCCAGCCTCTGGGCATAAGCCAGATTGTGAACGGTGGTCGCGCCTGTCGCCGAGACGTAGACGATGCGGGCATTGGGCAGCGCATGCTGCAACCGCAATCCGGCGCGGCCCTGCTGTGAAGCCGCCTGATCGCCCCGATCGCCCTTGTGGCCTGCGGCGTTCTGCATCGCATGGCTCTCGTCGAAGATGATCACGCCATCGAAATTCCGTCCCACCCAGTCGACGATCTGGCGCACGCGGGAAAGCTTCTCGGCCTTCTCGTCGGTCCGCAGCGTGGCGTAGGTCGTGAAAAGGATGGCCTCATCGAGCCGGATCGGCGCCCCCTGGCGGAAGTGCGACAGCGGCGTGACCTGAAGCCGCTCCATACCGAGCGCTGCCCAGTCGCGCTGCGCGTCCTCGATCAGCTTGTCGGACCTGCTGATCCAGACCGCCCGGCGCCGGCCCTTCAGCCAATTGTCGAGCAGGATGCCGGCGACCTGGCGACCTTTTCCGGCGCCCGTGCCATCACCGAGGAACCAGCCGCGCCGGAAGCGGACCGCCGTCTCCGTGTCCTCGCCGACCGCACGGACCTGATCGAAGGTCTCGTCGACCGTCCAAAAGCCGGCGAGGAATCCACCATGCGCTTCGCCGGCAAAGATGAGACTCTCGAGCTGCGCGCCGGACAGCACGCCTTCAGTGACGATCCTGGCCGGAAGATGCGGCCGATAGGACGGCTTTGGCGGTGCGACGGAGGCCATCGCCGCCGACTGCACGAGCTTCGTGGGATGAGGCTGCACGCCCGGAATCCGGATCGACTGCAACTGATACGTCTCATAGAGCGCGTCAGTCAGGCGAGTTCCTTCGTCGGAGACCTCATCCACGATGTCGTAGGCAAGCTCGCAGCCCTCAGGCTCACTGGAAGTCGGCAACGGAGAGGAGCATGCGGGATCCAGATCCCGTCTCGAACGAATTTTTGCACGCTGACCCACCTGAGCGACAAACCGGCTGGCCATCGGCGGCCGCGGTGGCACGAGCGCCGTGATCCAGCCGAGCAAGGTCCTGACATCAGGTGCCACCCCGGCAGATTGCGGAAACACACGAGCGTCCGGAGCTGGGCGCTTGTCGATCACGAGCATCCGTGTGGCGGTCGTCGTGCCCTGCCGCGCATAGACAGTGCCATCGATCGCCGCGGAGAACACCAGACGACCGCGCTCCTGCAGATGCACGAAGGCATCCGTCCAGGTCGGATTGTCGGGCGCAAGGCCGGCGGCCGTGATTGCGACCAGTCGCCCACCGTCTCCAAGCCGTGCGAGGGCCGAAGACACATGGCGCAACGCCGTATCGGCCAGCGGACGGTCCACACTCGCGGTCGCCGAGAACGGGGGATTCATCAGAACCACGCTTGGAACGAAGGCCGCATCGAGATGATCATCGATCTGCGCGGCGTCGAAGCGGGTCACGGTCAGACCCGCGAACACCAGATCGAGCAAGGCTGCGCGACTTGCAGCGAGCTCATTGAGCAGAAGCGAGCCGCCAGCAAGCTCCGCAAAGACGGCCAGGATTCCTGTCCCCGCCGATGGCTCGAGCACCCGATCGACCGAAGTCACTTGCGCCGCCGCGGCCGCAGCGAACGCCAATGGCAGCGGGGTCGAGAACTGCTGAAGACTCTGGCTCTCGAGTGAGCGCCTGGTGTGGCTCGGCAGTAGGGCCGCGACCTTTGCGACCATCGGCAGCATGGCCGGGGGAGTGCCTTTGCTGGCCTTGATCATCGCTGGACCGTGCTTGACGAGGAATAGGACAGAGGCGATCTCACAGGCGTCGTAGGCCGTCTTCCAATCCCAGCTTCCATCGGCGTCACTGGCGCCAAATGCGGTCTGCATGGCCAGGCGCAGGCACCTGGCATCGATCCGCTCGCCCCGGGTAAGGCTTGGCAGCAGCAGCTCGGCTGCACGAAGGACGGCCTTGGCGCGCGCAAGCAGCGCGAAGGGCGCAGCCGGACAGTTCGTCTCGGTGATCATGTCGAGGAACCTTCAAGGAGAGCGGAACACGGAAGAGCTCCGCCGAACGCTCTCTCCGGTCCGGCGGACTCAATCGCGCTGCTCCGCCTCTCTCACTCTCGAGCTGCTCGACGCGACAGTGACCTCCATGAAAAAAGCCCGGCCGATCTGACCGGGCTTGCACTTCGGTTTCTTCAGGTTGGGATCGGCCGCGAAGGCAAGCTGATCATTCCGCGGCAACGATCTCCTCCACGTCATCAGCGCCTCCCGTCGCCTCCTCATCCTCACTGAGGAACGCCGGCAGGCTAGCGGAATCGACGCCATCGACCGCCCGCGTTACCTCGGCATCCGCGCCACGCAGCGGCTCGGGCAACCAGCGACTGCCTTCGAGCAACCGCTCGGCTTCGCGCGCCATATCCGGTTTCCTCAGATGCTCGATGAGCTGCGCCGACGCTTCGCCCTTCGCTTCTCGCACGGCCTGCAGGATGCGGTGCTTGGTGACGCGACCGAGATAGTTGGCGGCAGTTGGCTTCCAGCCGGCGCTGATCATGTCGAGCCCGACGGCGCGCGACAGATGGTCGGCCTGTCGGAGGCGCCCGCGGACGCCATGGGCGGACAGGCGGCCTTGATGCACGCGGTTGGCCGGCTCAAAGATCGCGTTCACCGCATGCGCGGCGCAATGGGCGAACAGCTCTGCCTGGGCCGCTCCGTCCATCGTCGTCAACGCTGCCCAGAGGTCCTTGTCGTTGGCCGGCAGCTTCGCCTTCCAGGCCGCATGACGCGCGGCGATCGCCTTTGCCGGAGCGCTGTCCTGCAGGCCCGGCGGCTGCGCCGGGAAGCTCGGGGTGCGCAGCGAGATCTCCAGGCAGTAGAAGACTGACCCGTAGGGATAGAAGGCCGCGAGCACGAAGGTGTGCAGCACCGCCTTGAAGGCGATGGATGGCTCTCGGCCGAGTGCCTCACGAAGGGCGAGCGTGCGATACGCCGAGAGCTCGCTGATCAACCGGTCGGGGAGCGGCCGCTCGACATCCTCCGCGTCGGCGGGCGCTTCCTGCTCGCCGTGACCGATGACGATTGTCGCCGCCGGCACCCCGCCCTCCATATCCGGAATGGCGGTCGCAGTGCCCCTGTCGTGACTAGCTTCGGTCTCCGGCTCATCTTCCGACACCACGGCCTCATCCTCGGGTCGGACGAAACCGCGGGCGACGCGCAGTCGGCCTTCCGAGTCGATGCTGACGAACGCGCCAGCGCGCGCCATCTCGGCTGCATCGAAAATCATCGGCCGCTCGTCAAAGGACTGCAGCGCCGCCTCGATCTCACCGAGACGCTGATCGATATCCTCAGGCAGTTCATCGGCCTGACCGTGTTCGGCCTCGAGCCTGGCCTGCTCAGTCCGCAGCGCTTCCATGGTCGCCCGCTCGTCGGCGGTGAGCTCTGCCGGCTGCCCATGAAGCTCGCGCAAGCCATGAGTATGCCCGAAAGGGAAGTCGACGGCGGCCGCGATCCACTTCCAGCCCTCAAGGCCAATCCGCTCCGCTTCCGCCTTCAGCTTCTCCGCCACGAGCCGGTCCAACAGCGCGACATCGTGGAGCCAGCCGCCATCGTCGGCCTCGAACAGATCCCGCAGCACAGCGCCACCGGCCGTCTCGTAGGCAGCCAGCCCTATGAACTGGACCCTGCGGTCGAACGCCCGAACCGTCTGCTCGGTGAGCTGCCGCCGGATCTGGTAGGGCGTATCGCCGCCGGAACGGCTGACCTTGTCCCAGACCTCCTGTTGGCGTGCATGATCCGACGTCACCGAAAACGCCATCAGCTGCTCCAGGGTCATGCCGTCGGCGG
Organism: Bradyrhizobium sp. SZCCHNR1051; assembly: GCF_032489615.1. Lineage (NCBI taxonomy): Bacteria > Pseudomonadati > Pseudomonadota > Alphaproteobacteria > Hyphomicrobiales > Nitrobacteraceae > Bradyrhizobium > Bradyrhizobium sp. SZCCHNR1051. The sequence goes on from NZ_JAUEYJ010000009.1 coordinate 105,033, forward strand.
CATACACGTCCTGAAGCGCCGGCGAGACCGCGGCCAGCCGCAGCCGCTGCTTGACGACCGCAACGGTCACGAAGTGCCGCGCCGCGATCTCCTCCTCTCCCATGCCGCCGTCACGCAGGGCCTGGAACGCCTGAAATTGATCCAGGGGATGCAGGCCGACACGCTGGTCGTTCTCGGCGAGCGAGTCGTCCAGGGCCGAACCGGAATCGCGCACCACGCAAGGCACAGCTTGCGTTTTCGCCATTCGCTTCTGCTTCACCAGGAGCTCCAGCGCCCGGTAGCGCCTGCCGCCCGCGGGCACTTCGAACATCCCGGTCTCCCTGCCCTCGGCATCGAGGACAGCCCGAACGTTCAGGCTTTGCAGCAGCGTCCGCTCGGCGATGCTCTCGGCCAGTTGCTCGATCGAAACGCCGCCCTTGATCCGGCGCACGTTGGACTGGCTGAGCACGAGCTTGTTGAAAGGAATGTCGCGCGATGGCGACAGCGTGATCTTGTGAGCGGCCTTGGTCATGTCTTCGTTCTCCACGACGGGCGGCCCGGAGCCTCTCTCTCAGGCCTTCAACCCGTCGCAGAGCACCTCTCGCCCTCTCCCTCTCCTCTGTTCTCCCAAGCGTGCAGGGTTCACGCGGGTACGCGATCCGGAGCGCTCGGCTGAGCGAGGCCAGCAGCACTCGGTGCAAAGCCGAGGAGATAGTCGGCCACGCGGCTCGCCTGGCTTGCCGCCCGGACAATGGCGCGACTATCCTCGCGCAGGACGTCGAGCCAGAAGCCGAGATAGTCGGCATGGCGCACGGTCGGCACGATGCCGAGCGCGGCGCAGCTGAAGGCGGCTGCGATCTCGGCGATCAGCTCCTCGAAGGCGTATTTGCGGCTGCCGAACCGACCCGAGAGATCCCGATTCAGCCGCGAGGCATGACCGCTCGCATGGGCGAGCTCATGCAAAGCGGTGCGGTACCAGTTGATCGGCTCGAAGAACGCCGCTGGCAGTGGCACCTGCACGAAATCTTCGCCTGGCGCATAGAACGCACGATCACCCCCGATCCGGAAGTCGACGCCGCTGTTGACAATCAGGGTCTCGACCACAGGCTCCATGACACCCGGCGGCGGAAGCGGTGCCACGGTTGCGATATCATCTGGCAGACCATCGCATTGGTCGGTGTTGAATACAGTAAACCGCTTCAGGAACGGAATGGCTTGCGCCTCCTCGCCGACCTCGCGGGCACGCTGCCGTTCATCCGATGGCACAAAGCGGTCGGCGTAGACGACAGAGACGCCGCGCTCGCCCTTGCGGACATGACCGCCAAGCGAGAGAGCTTGCCGGAAGGTCAACCAGCTCTGGCCCGTCAACCCGCGCTCGATGACTGCCCCCCAGAGGATGAGAACGTTGATCCCCGAGTACGGCCGACCCGTAGCCCCATTCCGTGGCAAGGCCAGCTGAGCCTTCGCCGCTTGCGTCCCCCATGGCCGGACCCAGGGCACCCGGCCAGCCTCCAGCTCACCGATGATCTTGCTCGTGATCTCTTCATAGAGGCTCGCCCGGCTCTCGCCGGCGCGCGCACCAAGTCTCCGTCCCTGCATCGCGGATCTCCGCGACGGGCGCGGCGGAACCCTCTCGCCACTTCCAACCCGTCACGGCCAACCCGGCTGCACTCTTGCTCTCAACGAGCTTCACGCCCATCCAGGGCGGACGGCTCATGAATTCCCTCCGGAGCTTCCGGGAGGACATCGCCGTTTGACGTCCACCGGGATGATGAGCTGTAGGCGTGTATTGCCTCTCTGGGGACAGCGCCGCATCTTTAAGCGGCCTGTTCCTCCGCCAGCGGGCCCTCACTTTCGCGCTTCCTGTTGATCAGATTGAGCAGCTGGCCGGCAGCCTTCGCATCGCAGAGTGCGCGATGATGGCTCTCGAGTTCGATGTCGTAGATCTGGCACAGATTTCCGAGCCCGTAGGACTTATGGCCGGGATATCGCCGTCGCATTCCGGCGCAGGTGCAAAGCTTTGGAAAGCGGAACTTTCGATCGAGACGGCTGAACTCGTAAGCGATAAAGCCATAGTCGAAATTGACGTTGTGCGCGACGAAGACGCCGTCACCCATGAATTCGAGAAAGCTGTCTGCAACAGATGCGAAAACCGGAGCATCGCGAACCATCTCGTTTGTGATGCCCGTGAGCCGGGTGATATTTGCAGGAATGGGACGCTGAGGATTGAGCAGTGAGTGCCACTCATCGACAACCTGATGATTGCGGATCTTGACCGCGCCAATCTCGGTTATGCGGTCGCCAGAGGCCCAGCTCCCGGTCGTCTCGATATCGACAACAATGTAATCCTGCCCGGGGTCGAAGCAAAACTCGACCCTGCAGATCTCGGCCTGGAGCCCGGCTGATTGCAGTTGCCGCAGGCGGGTGAGCTGATTGCGGCGGATGACGTCACCCTCTGCCTTGATCTCCACGAATGAGACCGCGCCATCGCGAAGCAGCATCAGATCAGGGAATCCGTCGCGCATAGCGCGGAAATCCTCGCACATCGCGTGCAAGATCGCGGCAACCCCGTGAGGGCTGGCGTGATCGAGAAGCGTACGGACAGCCTCGATCTGAAAGCGATCCCAGTTGAAGATGCCATTGGGCCGCCCCCAGCGCGCAGCGAGCGCACGCAGGATCAGCGGAAGGGCATCACCCGATCGGACGGCGGCAAGCTTCACGTCCACCTGGGCCTTGAACAATCGGATGAACGTGCGATCTTTGAGACATTGAGGGACCCAGTCGAAGCCGCTGTGCAATTGACCGGATTCGAACAGCTCGTCCCAGAACAGAAGGCCGAACAGGGTGTGCCACAATGCGTTCTCGGCAAAGTATACCTGACTGCCCTGACGGCGCATGACCCCAGCGACACCGGCCTCCGGGTTGCCCCGATGTGTGTCGTCGACCGCGACGACGCGCCCCGAGCGCAGGAGTTCGGTGCAAAGCCCCGTTCGCTGACCGCCAAACTTGCGCGCATAGAAGTCGACCGCAAAAACGTGCTCTTCGTCGCTCGCCGGATCATCAATGATCCGGCGCAGAAGCGCTTCAGATTCGCTTTTCGCGCCCAGACTGTAGTGAAGGCGCACGAGGCGCTCGCGGCATTCGGGGGACGAACCGGCACGATAAAGTTGAAGCGCGAGCGCAGTATCGGCGCCCTTCTCGAAGAACTGGCCAAGCTTGAAGGCCGCGCGGCTTCTCAGATCCTGAGCGTAATCTGTCGGACCTGGCGGTCCGCCGAGCAGGTCGACCACTCCCTGGCGATAGATCGCCTCGGCTTCGGTTTCGAGTTGGTCGAGCAGGCTACTATAGTGAAAGCAGGCGTGGGCTTCATCGCCATCCGCAAAGCGTGCACTGAACGAGGTCGCACTGTTGGTGCGCATGATGCCGAGATCGCGTAGCGCGAAGGTCTTGAGATCCCGCTCCGTCTTGCCAAAATAGAGATAGAGCAGAAATTCGATCGGCCTCGTGTTGTGAAGCGCGATGAAGTTTTTCCCGCCACAATGCTGAGCAGCGACCTCAAAAGGAACATTGGCGAGAAAGTATTCGATGAGCTTGGACTTCGACCAGGATTTACGAATATCGGATCTTCCGGATGCATGCGCCGCCGTCACAAGGGTGTCTTTGGGCAAGCATGTTACGAAAGCGGCGTAATCGTCGACCTGCAGAACACGAGCATGGGCGCTGGCAAGCAGATGCCGAGCCGCGGCTTCAACATCTGCAATCTCTGGATATTTGAAGAGCGTGCGATTGAAGATCGCTCCCCGCCGATTGACCATGCGGACAAGAAGGCATTGTGCATCCCTGGGAAGACCGTCAAATTGCTCGATGAAGACATGGTGCTCCGGGGTCAGGACAGCACCGTAAGTCTTCTTCACGAAGCCGAGCATCTCCGTGAAATGATCGAGATAGTAATAGACAGGAAGAACTTGCGGCTTCATCCGGGGCGCTCTTTTCATGCCTTCTGTTGCGCAGCGTAGCGCGGTTCAGCCCTTCAAGCCTTCTGAGGTGAGGGTGGGCATTGGGCTCTCTTGACGGTGCGGCCACCCCGTTCTATTTTTGTTCTTTCATGCCCCGATTTGTCAAGTGAGTGCCGCTTGAGCCCTCGCCGTCATCGTGCGAATGCGCGCCCCTCCTGATCGACGGACCCATCGAGGAATCTGCGTCGGAATGACTAAATGGCGCGCCCGATTTTCATCTCGAGGCGAGCCAAGCACGACCCCTATTCGAAGGATCGTGAGCTTCCGCAGAGATATGACTCTGTCCCACTCGTTCCCGATGATCCCGCCGCTCGTGATGATTCTCATCGATTCTTGCGAAATCGCGGTCACCAGACATAGCGCATGGAGGCTCTACCGGAATAGGAACGTGTGGTGCTCGAGAACTCTCCATCGAGGGTGGCAGCCGCGGTCCAGCCATTGCTCCAATGTCGTTCGAGACCCAGAGTGGTCAACGCAGCGTCCGGCGCCGGCTGCGCGCCGCTGACGGTAAAGCTTGCCCCCGGCAGCGATTGGAAAGTTGCAGCGACGCTGCGATCCGGGTTGAAGTCATGAGCCCACGCGATACGGCCTCGCCAGTTGAGCACGCCATCCTTGTCCCCCAAGGACAAGCCGGTCCGAAGTCCTATTTCGGTCCGATAATCTGTCACCCGCTTGGCGGAATAGCTCAGGGCGAATACCGAGGCGCCAGCGACCGACTGCTCGGCGTATTGGGGCAGATCAAGATGGGCGGCCTGGCCTGCTGCATAGGGCGTCAGACTGAAATTGCGGATCAAGGGCACCGACAGACGATAGCCGGCTTCAACGCGTCCGGAATAGGCGTTCGCTTTGAACGACGCCTTCAACCGATCGACACCGGCTATGGTGCGATCTGTCGTTACATCCTGCCAACCGTAAGCCAGGGCGGCGCTCAGATAGGCCGGCCCTTGGACGTGTCGAACATAGGCGCCAGCCTGAAACAGATCAGATCTCCCTGTTCCGAGGGCGTTGACACTAAGACCTGTGCCGCCACCCGCGAGAGCGAATCCCGCGACCGTGGCCGGCGTCAACAAATAGTCTGCCCCGACCGCAGTGCCGTAGATGCGGCTGGTGGAGCGAGCTGATCCGGCCCCAGCGCTTCCATCCGTCGACTGCGACCCGCCAAATCCGTCAACCCAAACACTCCAGCGCGGCTCGAGCGATTCTGGTTGCCTGCTCATCGACGCAAACGCGTTCCCCGCCGGCCGGCTCGGTGTCCTGCCAGCCTCGGCATAGGCCAGCGGGGCAACTTCGCCAACGCCGTCGCGCCCGGCCTGACCGTGATCCCCGAGCAGGCTGACAAACTGCCCCATCGCATTGAACGTGGCCTGCTGCGGAGCTGACGCGAGCTCTCCCGATACTTGGGTCAGTCCCGAAGGCGAAAGTGTGCCAAACACGAGCGGAATACTGCCCGTCGTATCGAAGAACCGCGTCAGTGCGTTGGCAACATTCCGCTGGTTCGCGGACAGGCCGCCACCGTAGTTCGGCGCGCTTGCCGGAACGAAATCAAGCGATAGGTCGAGATAAGCAGCATTTGCGTCATAGCTGAGGGCGGATTTGAAACCAGCCGGGAGATTGGTATTCGCCAAGGAGGCAAACGTCCCGCTGACGCCGCCACCGGCGGTCAAGATCGTATAGCGCTTGGCGACGTAGCTGCCCGCAGCAAAGATTGCCTCGACCGTTGCCCCGCCCGCCGTCATCGTGCCGCTGATACTGGCGAAACTCGAGGCTGTCGGATTGAGCTGAATGAGATAGATCGCGCCAGATTGAAATGCGAGATTCCCCACGATCGCCATCGAACTCCCGGCTGTACCGTTTCCGGGCGCGAGGACGGTGCCACTATTGATGCTGACCGTCAGGGGATCAATTGTCCCGGTGCCGGTTATCATCCCGGAATTCAGGTTGACTGCCGACGTCCCAGTGAGCGCTCCGTCCACCTGGAAAACGCCGCCGTTGATATTCGTTGCTCCGGTGTAGCTGGCCGTCCCCGCGAGGACGAACGTACCCGAGCCCGTTTTCGTGAGACCGCCGGCACCGCTGAGATCGAGGTTTGCAGTGCCGGATTGAACGACAAAGTCTGTATTGGATGCGATCACACCATTTCTGACCAACCCACCCGTCAGAAAGAAACCTCCATTTTGCGTCTGAGTGGTCCCGCCAAGGTCGAGGATTCCGCCTGCGACCGTCGTTGATCCGCTAGCCGCACCGAGCGTACCGCTGCCCGAAAGCCGCAAGGTCCCCGCGTTGACAACCGTTCCCCCGGTGTAGGCGTTGGCAGCAGCCAGCACCATCGTTCCGACGCCGTCGAACACCACCGTTCCAGCAGAACCTCCATCCGAGATCGTCCCCTGGATGGTCTGCGTCGTGCCTGCCGGCGCCGCAAAATGTCCACTCCCCGTGAGCTGAATCGCATTGCCGATTGCAAAGTCGGCCGTGTTCGCGAAAGAGAGGCTCGTTCCGTTCGCCATATTGAGCGTGCCGCTGCCCAAGGCGTTATTGTTGGCAATGACCAAAGAGCCGGCGTTCAGCTGGGTCCCTCCTGAATAGGTGTTGTTGCCGGACAAGATCAGCGCGCCACCTCCAACCTTCGTCAGACTGCCACCGGCCCCCGATATGACACCCGAAACCTCGGTGTCCGTATTCGACAGTCCGGTCGCCAAGGTTTTCGAGCCGAGAATAAAGTTGCCGGCGCCAGCAATTGATCCAACGCTTATCCCGCTGGATGTCAGCCCAGAAATGTCGACAGAGCCGCCGAGATTGGTCACGAGCTGAGCGGTGCCGCCGCTACTGGTGTCGGTAAAGCGCGTGACTCCGAAGGCGCCCGTGGTGATGACCGCGTCACCCGCCGTCGCCGAATTGGCAAACTGGAGCGTACCTAGATTGCCAGAGATTCCTGACACCATGAAGCTCGGGCGATTGCCGGACTGATCGTCAATCCCTGCCCCGCTGATCACCAGCGACGCGGCGCCGCCGGAATTGCCCGTCACGTTGAATGTATAGGCCGGTGCGCCGCTCAGAAAGCTCAAACCAGCCACCTGCGTTGCCTGCCTGACGTCGATTGCGGTGACAGTCGAGGCGCCGAACCGGGCGGTGTCTGTCGCAAGGGGGACCGATCCGACAGTCCAATTCGCTGCCGTGTTCCAATCGGAATTGATGGGTGTGGCAAGCCATCCGGGCGCGACGGAAACCACCGTCCGCGTCGCCGTAGCCACATCGTTCCAGTTGAACGTTGCCGTGGGATTGGTGCTCAGCCACATCTGAATCTGTTGCTGACTGGGCGTAGACCAATTCACCCAGATCCGCTCGAAATTCAGCTGCAGCAAGACATCGTAGGTGCCAAACCCGGGAACAACGTCCGGGACGGAGAAAATCACGCGACACTCCGCCGGCGTACAGTTCGTCCCAGACAAGCTCCCCAACGTGTAGTGAGCGGTCCCCAGCACGCCTCCTGCATCGATCGTGATATTCGCCCCGACCACATTGAACGTGGACGGCGAGCCAGCTGATACCGGAATGACGAAATTGGCCGGGTTGATCAGAAACTGCCCGCCGCCGCGCGAGGACGTAAAATCGAACTGCCAAAGATCGGTCGCCAAAGCTGGAAACGCTGGGCAGCAACCCAACGCGACCGCGATCGTTACGCGAGACAACACCTGACGCATGAACCACCCCCAGATACCAAATTATCTGAGGTTACCATTCGTGTCATCATGTTACCGGAGGTTTCCAACAATCCACCTGCTCTGCCGGCCCGGCCAGCCGACGAGCCGTAACCGGCATGAGTCCCCCACCTGGGCATCGCGCGACTGAGCTGCGATAGATCCTGGCATGAACTGCTTTTTGGAGGTGGACTATGTCAGAAGCCATGCATGAAGCCATGCTTGATGCCAGGCAGGAAGGCGGCTGCTATCGTCGCATCGAGGTGATCACGGGGCATCGTCGGCGACGGCAGTGGACGGCTGAGGAGAAGGCTCGGATCGTGGCGGAGAGCTTCGAGGAAGGGGCCAATATCTCCGAGGTCGCTCGGCGCCATGGCGTTGTCCGTGGGCTGCTCACGGTTTGGCGGCACAAGTTTGCGACGGCAGCGGTCCCTCAGGCACAAGGCTTCGTGCCGGTCCGGATCACTTCCGAGAGCGGTCAGGCGACGGCAGACGAGCCGGACCGGCTGGCTTCTACGCATAAGGAGGTGCCGCTGCAGATGGCACTGCCCCCAGGCAAGCCTGGCGGGGTGATCGAGATCGAGGTGAGAGGGGCACGCATCCGGGTTGAGCCGGGAGTGGAGCTGGCGACGCTTTCCACGGTGCTATCGGCGCTTCGGGGCATCCGTTGATTGCCTTACGGCCCGACCTCAAGGTGGTGCTGGCGGCACAGCCAGTCGACTTTCGTAAGTCGGTGCACACGCTGTCGGCGTTGGTGAGCGAAGCACTGCGCGCGAACCCATATTGCGGCGACGTCTTCGTGTTCCGCAGCAAGCGCGCGGACAGAGTGAAGCTTCTGGCATGGGATGGCAGCGGTATGGTTCTGGTGACGAAGTGGTTGCACCAGGGACACTTCACTTGGCCGCCAATCCGCGACGGAGTGGTGCATCTGAGCGCCACACAACTCGCGATGCTACTCGACGGGCTCGAGTGGACGCGTGTTTCACCCAAGCCTGTGAAGCAGCCGGCCGTTGTCGGCTGAGAGGCAACGATTTTGCTGGAGCCTGTGATGCGTGGATATATCGTTCGATCATGGCGATTCGCCCCGAAGCTCTCCCGACCGACGCAGCGGCTCTGACCGAGATGGCGCTCGCGCTCGACGCCCAGAACGAGAAGCTGCGTGTGGCGATGCAGACGCTCAAGGAGATGATCTTCGGCAAGCGCTCGGAGCGGCTGGCGGCGATCGTGGCCGAGCAGCTCGCGCTCGAACTGGACGATCTCGCGACCGGCGTCACACCACCTGCGCCAGCCAACGACGATGTGCCTGCGACGAAGCCGGCTGGGAAGCCGTGCAAGAAGGCAAGGCGCAACATCGGCGCGCTGCCCAAGCATCTGCCGCGCTGCGAGCAGGTGCTCGAGCCGGACACGACAGCGTGTCCGTGCTGCCAGGACGTTCTGCACCGGATCGGCGAGGACGTGAGCGAGGTGCTGGACGTAATTCCGGCGATCCTGCGCGTGCTACGCACGATCCGTCTCAAATATGGCTGCCGCGGCTGCACTGACGGAGTGGTCCAGGCGAAGGTGCTGCCGCGTCTGATCGAGGGCGGCATGGCCTCGACGGCGCTGGTGACCCACGTGGTGGTGTCGAAGTTTGCCTGGTATCTGCCGCTGTACCGGCAGGTGCAGATCCTGGCCGGTCAGGGCATTCATCTCGACCGCGCAACGCTTGCCGGCTGGGTGAAGCGTGCGGCATGGTGGCTCAAGAGCCTTTACGAGCTTCAGCTGCGGACGATCCAGGCTTCGCCGCGGCTGTTCTGCGACGAGACGCCGATGCCGGTGCTCGATCCCGGACGACATCGCACCCGTATCTGCCAGTTCTGGGCGCATGCGATGGATGATCGCCCATGGGGCGGCCCATCGCCGCCGGCGGTCGCCTATGTGTTTGCCGATGGCCGCGGCACCAAGGAGATCGCCGGGCAGCTGACCAGCTTCCCGGGCATTCTGCAGGTGGATGGCTATGCCGCCTACAAAGCGCTCGCCCGCGGTCATGGCGGTGCGATCCAACTGGCTTTTTGTCTCGCCCATGCCCGACGCAAATTCGTCGAGGTGTACAAGACGATGCAGTCGCCGTTCGCTCGCGAAGTGATCGAGCGCCTGCAGGCAGTCTACGCCATCGAGGCCGAGATCCGCGGCAGCGGCGCCGAACAGCGGCTTGCGGCCCGCCGCACCAGGACCGCACCATTGATGGAGGCGCTCAGGACACGGCTGACGGCAATGGTCGGCCAGCTGTTCTCCCAGTCGAAGCTGGTGGAGGCCATCAATTATGTGCTCAATCACTGGGACGGGCTGACGCTGTTTCTCCGCGACGGCCGCGTCGAGGTCGATACCAATACGGTCGAGCGTTCCATGCGCCCGACTGCAATGGGCCGCCGCAACTCATTGTTCAGCGGCAGCGAAGGCGGCGCCGAGAGCTGGGCGATCCTGGCCTCGCTCGTCAACACGGCAAAGCTCCACGAACTCGATCCGCAGGCCTATCTGGCCGACGTGCTGGAGCGCATCGTTTCCGGGCGGACTAAAAGCCACCAGTTGCACGAACTGCTGGCCTGAAACTGGAAGGCTGCCCACGCACGCACCGCGCAGGTGGCCGCATGAGCCGGCGTCGCCATTCGGCTTCGTCCTCGACCACGGCCGCCACTATGTCGCTCGCGGAACTCGATCGATGGCTGCAGGACCGCGCCGAGCGGCGTCCTGTCGTCATCAGCCTGCCGATGCTGGACGGCTACGTTGCCGCGATCGTGGCCGGGCCGGTGTCGATCAGTCCGCTCGATTGGATCTGTCCACTACTTGCCATCGACGCCGACGCCTTCAACCACGGCGGCACGGCGGAGTTCGCGGCGATCTCCGCCGTCGTGCAGCGCCACAACGCCAACAGCAATACCCTCTCGACCAACCCGAAGCAGTTCGAGCCGATCCATCCGCGCAAGCCGAACGGCGACGTCGATGCGCGTCCCTGGTGCCGGGGATTCCACGCCGCCATGCAGCCGCGACTACCGGCTTGGGCACCACTGCTCGACACCCGCAACATCAACCACGGCCTGCTGCTACCCATCCTGCTGCACTGTGTTGACGATCAGGGCCGTCCGCTGCTCGGACCGGCAAGGAAAGGCCGGGAGACCAAGGAATTTCTGCGCAACGCCCATACCGATATCCCGGCGGTTGTCGAAGCCATGCGCCAGTACTGGATGCCGACCCGCTACGCCCGTACTGGCTGATTGCTGCCTACGTGGACGCTCATGCCGGTTACTTACATTCCGCATGTCTCGAGGTGAATATCCGGGCAATTTCCGGGCCGCGGGACAGTCAGGATTCGCGGGCAGACCCGGCGTCGATCAATCGCTCAGTTTCATCCTCCCATGACTGCGATGGGATGGATCAAGGCCGCTGTGTTGCGCTCCCTGGCAAGTACCTCGAGCCGCAGTATGAGGGAGACCAATGCACTGGTCGACGGGCCATTGAACATGGCATGTGCGGATTTGCGATACGTTCCGCCTTACTTATTCTGTCGAACGGCCAGCAACTTGGTGTGCATTGGCGCGCCAGTCGCTTCCGGGGTGGGCAGAGGCGCGCCTTGGAGGGGCGCAGAGGCCTTGCAACCTGTGATGGCTTCCGGCAAATATGTTCTACCTGGGGCGACACCGCCGCCAGCGCCACAACGAGGGACTATAGCCATGAATACGAGGATGATGGTATTGGCCGTAGGGGTGCTTGCCACTCTCGCGACCGGCGGAAAAGCGTTGGCAGTAAATTGCAAGCTTAATGCACCGGAGAAGGAGTGTTGCGCTGATATTTTTTGCGACGGCAAACGCTTGCGTGTAAATATATCAGAACGGGATTGTAAACGTAAGGAAAAGGATGCCAAAAGCTGGCATGATAAACATAGTGGGGTATGTGTAAAGTTTTAGCCGGGTCAAAGCGGCTTGAACTGATTTTTGATCGCTGGGAGAGAAAAACGCAGTCTGTCCCCTATTCTGCTCGATCCACCTGACTGGATCTGCCCGTTGCTCGCTATCGGCGCCGACGCGTTCAATCACGGCGGCACGCAGGAGTTCGCCGCCATCTCCGCCGGCGCCATGCGGCACAACCACATAAGCGACACGCTCTCGGCCGCGCCCGACAAGTTCAGGCCCGTGCATCGGCGCAAGGCCAACGGCGACGCGCGCCCCTGGTGCCGAGGATTCTACGCGGCGATGCAGCTCAGGATGCCCGCCTGGGCGCGGCTCCTCAATCTCGCCGACATCAACCACGGCCTGCTGCTACCGATCCTCCTGCACTCAGTCGATGACCACGGCCGACCGCTCTTTGGACCGACCAAGAAAGGCCGCGAAGGCAAGGATTCCTGCGTAATGCCCACGCGGATATTCCGGCCGCCGTCGAGGCCATGCGCCAATACTGGACGCGAGCAGGTATTGCCGCAGATCCCGCCGCCGTGGTCTGCTCGCCCCGCTTACGACGAACCTCCATACCAAATCCGGCCCTCCTGCCTGAAACGGTGACCCCGGCCCTCGTGCGCACGCCGGATCAAATTCGAAAAAACAGAATTTCTGTCTTGCGCCGACGGGCAAATCAGTGGTTCATAGGGTGCTGACTCAACTAAGGGAGACAGCAATGGCTGACTACTCAGGTCCGAAGTCTGACCTCGTTCATATTTCGAAACTGAACGGCGACTTCCGACGAAACTATGGGCCGCTGCTCGGAGCGTATCTTTATCTTCGTTCTATCGACGCCGCCGGCCGGCGCCCTGTTCGTTGGTTGGGGTTTCTTTCAGTGCTCGGATCAGCGCTTGCGGCCGTGTTCGCCCGGTATGGTTCCGCGTGGTGACGAGACGAGCAACTGCACGAGCCAGGGCGCCCTCTGTCTTGAAGTACAAGACGCCATGATCCACGCGTCCCTGCTCCTGAAATCTGATCGTCAGACTGGCGTTAGCGACGGTCGGGAGAACAACATAATCCAGAATCGATCCGTTGCGCTCGCCAAGTCGGATGGCAATGATCAATCCCTCCGGCAGGTGCCGGCAAGATACTGTCCAAAATGGAGAAACACTTCGCCGACATGCTGCGGTCCAAAAGGCTATTCGGAAAAAGAGATGGCACTTGGACCCGACGACCAGATGGTGTTCCGGAGCAGAATAGACGTATCCTCTGACTTTGCCGAAGCGGACACTGATCCTCGACTTCCTTTTTATCTCCTCGCAGATGCGCGACGATAGCGTCACGAGGTCGCTTGACCAGGTGCGTCGCACATCGAAATAGTCGCAGCGCCGGCTTGACGTATATCCGACCAGTTCATATGCCCTTCTGAGAGACCCGAAGTGATCCAAGTATGTCTTGCAGCACGGCAGACCAATAGTTGAATTGATGATCGAGGGGCTGAGGCACCCCTTCTTCTTCAGTGTCTGTCGCAACCGGAGCAGCATTTCCTCCTCGGAAAGGTCGACCCGCCGTTCCGCTATGATCTTTTGCACCTGCCGGAAGAGATCTTGATCGATAGTCGGCTCAAGGGCGGCTTCGCCACGAACCCAATCCTCTGGCGGGTTGTAAACCGAGACACCGCCGAGCCTGCGAGAACGACGATTGTAGACGATGTTTCCCAGATAGTTCTCGTTGCGCAGAATCCTGCCCACCATCGCCCGATTCCAGACTCGGCCGTTGGCGGTGGGCGCCCCCCGGTCGTTGAGTTCGCGGGCAATCGCTGTTTCGGATCGCAACTCGATAAAGCGTCTGAAGATCCACGCGATCGCAGCACGATCATTCATTTCGCCCGGCCGCAGCCTGACGTGATCGGTCATCAGGTACTTTCGGTCTCCCCTGACCAACACCTTTTTCTGCTGCAGCTTCTCGTCGACGAGTACACGCTGAAGGCCGAACATCGTTTGGCCACCCAGCGCGAATCCCATCCGCGCAAACCTGCATGAACCGGCGTGAACCTTTTGCGAGAGCTCGCGACTATATTCCGCGGCCATAACCCTCTTCAGGTTCTTCACGATGTTGGACAGCATGCTGCCGTCATTGTCGAACTGCTCAGCGCAATAGCTGACCCTGATCCCTGCCTGCTTGCAGATGAACTCATAATGTGCGGCTTCGTCGACATCCTGAAAGCGCCCCCACCGGCTGATGTCATAGACCAGGATATGGTCAAAGTCGGCCCGCCTGTTGCTGACGTCTTCGATCAGCTTGGCGAGCCCCGGCCTGTTCTTGATCTTGAGACCGCTCTCGCCATGATCCGCATAGGTCTTGACGATCGAAAGCCCGTGGGCGTGAGCATAGGCCGCAATCACTGCAGCCTGATTCTGGATGGAGTAGCGCTGATAGTCCGTCGACATGCGAACGTATTGCGCTGCACGCCCGTTTGGTGATTGCGGAAGGTGGGTCTCGCGAACGATGAGCGCATTGACCATCATCATGCCCCCAGCAGCTGCGTCGGCAGGATCAAACGCCTCCTTTGGTGAGCTGACAAGAACAATTGCGTCATGATAGGGAGCTCTGCTGGAAGGCCCATCATCGCTATCCCGCTGTGAGCTCGGGCAATTGCTGGGAGTTGGCCGGAGGCCTAGATCTCCTCCCCATCCATTTCAATTTGGCCATCTAGCCGATTTGCCCGCCGGTACCGGGGAGATCGTCCTTCAAAGAGACGGATCGATACCTTGCAAAGGAAGATTTCCATCCAGCTTCGTTACGGGCGCGTCGAGCGCGGTTTGTCTCGATACCGAGCATCAGAGATGCCGTAGTGGCAACCGCTATTCATCCAGCAGATCCAAAAACTGTTCGATTCTTTTGCAAGACAGGCGCGCTGCTCCGCCCGGCATGATGACCCAAATGCCATCGCTGCAGCAACCGTGAGCACGACCTCCGGATCCGTCCCCCGGCAGCAGCATTGCCGCAATCGCTTCCGGCCTCACGTCAAGAGAGGCATGATCCCGCACTCTCTGCAACTCATCCTGAGCGTGGCAATTGCGAAAAAGTTGCTTGCCGCCGGCGGCAGCGGTCCGAAGCGGCGCTGCGTTTCGTCCTGCAGCTCCTCCAGCTCATCATCGGTCCGGCATCGAGCGGCGCGCGCGTAGATATCGAGCCTGACTGCTTGAGACTGCACATAATCTGAGGGAAGAAGCTCCGCGATCGGCAGGTTCAGCTCCGGAATCCAGAGAGCGGACATTCCGTCTCGATCGCCCTTGAGAGCAGATGACGAGCCCCAGATCGGCACAATTGATCTCCTTCGATGCGAGCGAAAGCGTCCCAACCACGACCTTGAGCTCACCGCTTCTCTGTCCCTCTCGCACCTTGCGCTCCTCGGCCGTCGAGGCGACCCGCGGCAGATTTCCGACCTCAATGCCGAGCGTCGCAAAGCGCTTGCGGAACGTCTCCACATGCTGCCGAGCCAACACCGTCGTCGGGACCACGATAGCGACCTGCTTTCCCGCCAGGACGGTAGCTGCGGCACGCTCTAAGTATCAGCCGGAGCGGAGCGAAGGCAGAGAAGGCACCCGTAGGAGGGTCGGCATGGCGGTCACTGCGCCAGCGGTGGGACCCGGGGCCGAGTGCAGTCGCGAGACCGGTTAACAAGGCACCCGCGTTCGGGGCAGTGACAGCGATGCCGCGAAGCGGGAGCCCCTAACGCGAGAGCCTCCGGCGAGCGACACCATATGTAGTCGGCCGTGTCCGGACGAATTCTGCGGGGTCAACTCGCCGGCCCCGCTTGTGTTCGAGGTCGTTGCAAAGGGCCAAAATGACTTAATTCTACGCCACCGTATCCGAAGCACACATCGAAGCATTGTCGCTCTTCCAAATTCGTACGGAGGCAAATTGACTGCATTCCGCAAGGCAGAAGGCGCTGCGAACTTCAAGCAGTCACGAGCGTCCCTGCCTGCGACGCGCGTGCACGATTACTCACATCGATATCGCGCAAAGCCCTCCAGGAGTGGAGCATCTGCAACGTGGTCAGAATCAATTTTCCTGTTCAAGCGTCGAATCCACTCGATCAAGGCACCTCAATTGGCAAAACCGATAACGACAACATCAAGCAGCGCCGTCTCGTCGAGTTCAAGGAAGGCTGCCGTTATGGCAAATTCGGCAAAACAAAGGCCTATGAACTGATCGCGCAGGGGCGGATCAGGGCGTACAAAATGGGAGGCAAGACACTCATCGACCTCGACAGCATTGATGAATATCACGCCGTGCTGCCGCGCGTTGAATCGCGGGCAGTGGTCGTGTCCGCGGAGGTGGTGTAGCTCGGTATAGCAAACCTGTCCGCACGCTCGCCCTCAAATAGCGCCGTAGCGGGCGGACGGGTTTGCAGTGGTCACCGGCGATTGCCCGGTAGGGTCGGAGTGCTGACCCCAACCTTTTTCCGGGGACCACCGATGATCGAAAAGATGATGCACCGTCGTGCGCTCGTGGAGAAGGCCCCGATGCCGATGTCCTGCGCGAGATGATCGGATTTGTCGCCCAGCGGCTGATGGAGATGGAGGTCGGCGATCTGACGGGCGCGGCCTATGGCAAGAAGAGCGCCGAGTGGCTGGCGCAGCGCTACAGCTACGCGAGCGGAGCTCGGAAACCCGGGTCGGCAAGGTCGAGCTGCGCATCCCCAAGCTGTGCAAGGGAAGCTAGTTCCCGAGCCTCCCGGAGCCGTCCATCCCACAAATAGGGTCAATCGCCGTCGACCGGACGGCTGAGAAAGGCTTTCACCCCCGCCTTCGCGGGGGCAGGCTCTTGTCGTAGATCTCCCCGCCGACGAGGGCGCGACGTGCTCGGCATAGACATCGGCCCGTCCGAGACCGAGACGTTCTGGACTGCGTTCCTGCGCAAGCTCGCCCGCCGGGGGCTTCGCGGCGTCAAGCTGGTGATCTCGGACGCTCACGAGGTCATCAAGGCCGCAGTCAGCAGGGTGCTCAATGTCACTTGGCAGCGCTGCCGTGTGCACTCATGGGCAACGTGCTGGCGCATGCCAGCAAAAGCGGGCGCCGCGTCGTCTCCGCCTTCATCACCACCGCCTTTGCCCATACCCGGGCCGCCAGGGCGCAGCGGCGCAGGGTCGCTGACCAACTCCGTCCCAAACTCCCTAAGCCCGCCGCTGGCGCGCGAGTGCGCGTCGGGGCCCGCAGTTTTTCATGCCCGCTATACCGGGTGTCATCTTGTTGGTATTTCTGTTGGTATCGAGAATAATTGGTACCGGAAAATACTTTATATTCAAATGCTTGCTTGTCTAGTGGACTATCGGCCAGGGGCACCATTTGGGCGTTCGCCAGCGTGTTTCACCCTCAAAATCAAGCTTAAGCCGCCATTTGCCCTTCGCCGGCGTCCGGCCCGTTCTGTTGGTATCCGCCCCCTATTTCCGGCACCTGAAGCCGGCAGCGAAAGACGACAAACGCTCAAATGAAGGCGGGCTCTTCATGCTCGTCACCGCGACCGGATCGTAGCTTTGGCGCTTCGCCTATCGCTACGACGGCAAGCAGAAACCGCTCGCCAACTAACCTCCATAGGCTTCCTTCGCTGACAAGCGTAGGTCAGTCGAACGCCGGCGGAAGCCCCAACTCGGGGATCCTGTCGCGCTGCGGATCCTGGAAGTCGAACAGCATGCGCCCGGGAATCTTGCCAATCTCAAGATTTTCGATCAGGAACGCGCGAACACCGAAGTGGCCCTTGAAGTCCTGCCGCACCTTGTCCCAGTCCGAGAAGGCGCAGAACTTCTCCTTGGGAATCGTGCAGGGTTGGGTCGGTGGATTCTTCTGCGAGAAGCCGAGCGGATGCCAATCGCGGTAGAGGCCGCCGACGAGCTCCTTGGCGGCGTAGTGCCCGCAGAAGAAGGTCTGCGCCAGCTCGCAATAATGCGGGTAGAACGGCTTGAAGTTGTCGATACGGTAGGTCTGAATGCCGGTGTCGCCGAACTCCTTGAGCTCCGCGTCGTGAAGCTTGCCCGGCTTGAGAAAGCGATCCTCCGGCGCAACCCCGGCCTCGACATTGCTGACGACCTGCAACAGACCCCGCGCATTGGCCGGATAGAGATCGATCTGCAGGGGAAAGATCACGACTGATACACGGTATCCGGCGACATAGCCGATGCCGAACAGGTCGAGCGCTTCCTTGACCGTATGACCCTTCAACTCCTCGTAGTCGGCGACGAAGGAATATCTCTGCCGGGGCGGACCGAGCTGGGTCAGCGCGTCGATGCCGAGGGCGGCATCGGAGGGGCTGCGCGAGATCATGCGGATGACATAGCGCACACGTCTGTTGCTGGCGAGATCGTCGATCGCTTCATTGACCGACTTCCTGCGAATCGGATCCTGCGACACGTAGAACAGCGCCAGGGACGGGCCGGCCGCGGAGAACAGGATGCCACCAACCAGGCAAAGGAAGAACGCCGCCTTGAAGAACGAGGTGACCTCTTCCGGTTTTGACCTGAGCGCGATGCAGGCGAACACCGTGGTGATGAGCAGCAGGATCAGTCCGACCGCCAGCAGCGCTGCGGTCGAGGATGAGGCGAGCACGAAGCTCAGCACCTGAACGAAACCATCGATGGCCTTGTCCATATCGTCTCCCTCCGTCGTGAAGCCGTAGAGCTTCCAGAACCCGGTCATGACTACCGGCTCAGTCCTTGTCGGCGGTGCAGCGTCCGCCCGAGAAGCCAGCGAAGGCGGCACAGGTCTTGAAATTGAGCGAGAGCTTGTACAGGTCCGTTCGCTTGGCCGTCTCCTCGTTGCGCCCGTTCTGGTAGGAGAAGGCGAGCGCGACGTTCGCGCGCAGGCCGATGAAAACTGCAGGACGCGGCCTGCAGGTTTCATCCGCCGCTCGCCGCATCACTTGCCAAACAGAGGACCGACGGACGGAAGAATGACCGCCGTGACCGTGCCCTTTGCGCCGTCCGCAGACGGATTGCCGAAGCCGAGGTTTGCAGGCGACGGGAAATTGCCTGGCGATCCTCCGCCCGTGCCCTTGCACCAGCCATTGGCCGGCGCGCCCTGGCCGCCGGGGCCCGGATTGCCCGGGCTGCCGCCCCGACCGGGGAGCCCGGCCCGCCCGCCGACATTGTTGATCCGCGAATAGCTCAGGACTTCGTAGGCAGGTCTGGTCGTGACGAAGACGAGATCGGCGCCTTGTCCCCCAGCGCCGGCGTCACCGCCGCGTCCTCCGGGACCGGCAGCGCCTCCCGTCCCGCCGGGGCCGCCACCCTCCTTGCAGTCGAACAGGCTCGTGGCCCCTTCCTTGCCGTTTCCGGCCCGGCCGCCGTTGCCGCCTTTCCCCCCGGTCCCACCATCGCCGCCGCCAATGCCGCGGAAGAGAAGGACGAGGTTGAGAAGACCAGCCGGGATCGGCCCTTTCGGATCGGAGAGCTCTCCGGCGACCAGATAGACGTCGGGCAGTTGCCGGGTCTGTCCGGCCACGGCAGGCCCGCCGGGGCCGCCGGGATAGCCTGGATTGCCGGTCCGGTTGGTCTCGCCGGGATTGTCGGCGCCATTGGGACCTGCAGGGCCGTCACTGCCGACGGCGGCCACGGCCTGCGGATCGCGCTGGATGATGCTGTAGCTGTCGGGGTTGGCGAACTTGATGCGTTGCGCGGCCACCACGATGTAGGGATAGTTCAATCCGGTCAGCGTCAGCTTTGCCCCCGCCGCGAAGGAAATCTCGTCTGCCTTGATGATCTGCTGCGCGAATTTCTCCTCACCGCTGATCGGAATCAGCGTCTGCGTCAGCGGAGCCGCCTTGATCGCGGCCGCGATGTCGGGCGGCAGTGAGCCTGTCGGAATCTGCTGTTGCGCCAGAGCGACGCTGGGCAACAGCATGGCGGAGCAGGCCATCAGTCGAAGACTCTTCATCTGCAATCTCCTCAGGTCATCATGATTGTTTGAATCAGCGGCCCGCTTTCGAGACGCCGCGCCTGGACGGCGAGCTGCCATCCAGGTCGCCGAACAGCGCCTAGCGAGATCCCGGAATCGGGAAGCGGACGTTTCCCTCGGCGCTGTTGCGGGTCACGTTGCCGCCGAGCGAGACATCGCGGTTGACGTTGAGCCGCGGCTCGTTGGTGGAAGGATCACGGCTGATGTTCGGATAGTTGGTCGGAGGCGGGGCTGGAGCGTGGAAGTTCTGCAACCGCTCGCTGTCGGTTTGTTGATGCGGCTGATAGGTCGGCACCAGGTCCTTGAGGTTCTGACCGGAGGCCTGGGACATCAGCAAGGGCGAGATGATCAAGCCCATCACGATACGGATATTGGATCTGCGCATTGAATCCTCCTGTTGTCTCGTTTGCACGGGAGGAACTATGCCGAGGTGGTGTGAGACGATCGTCAGGACATCGCAAGAGCATCGTCAAAAATGCATTGGAACGACGCCATCTGCACTCACGCACTTGCGCTTACGACGCGCGTCGGCAACGGCGCGGCGCAAGAAGCATCGGATGCAGGCTGGGAGTCGAGGCGCGCCTGTGCTGGCTCACTGTCTGCCAGCATGCTGCAATTGCGCGGCGGCGAACCAGGGAGTCGGGCTCAGCGCAAGTTTGGGCTGCGCGGATAGGTCCGCGGCGGCACGCCGGGGTGGCCGCTCGCACGCAGGATGAAACCGCCGATACGGGCATGGTCACACGGCGAAGCGGCGACCGCATCCTGCTTGATCGGCTCGAGCACGGCGGCGCCCGGCGGCGGGACGTCGGAGCTGGCCACGGGACCGTCGGTCACCGCAAGCGACGCAAGCACCGGGCCTGGTTGCAGCGATGCGAGATAATCTGCGAGCCGACGTACGAGTTGCGGCGCTGCCACGCTGGTGCCGCGCATCGCCACCACCGAACCGCTCCGCGTACCGGCCGCGAGCACGCCCCAATGCGCGGGCCCCTGGTCGGCGATGGCAGCACAATCGGGCTCGGCGCGCCCCGGCGTCGGACCGCTCGCCGTATAATCCGTCGGCTGGCCCGCGGCATCGACGGCGCCGACCACGAGCGCGCCCGCGCCGGTCGCGAGCGCCGACAGGGTGTCCTCGCGAGTCATGGGGCAGCCGCTGCTGTCCGGATCGCTGTAGCTGCCATCCAACGCCGCACGCTGATAGCCCCCTGCATGATCGAAATAGGACTGACGTCCATGCTGCACGTAGCCCAGCGGGGTATCGTCGCGCTGGATGTAGAGATGTGCGGTCAGCGGCGCCTCCGATCCGTTGGTGACGGAAAGCCGCCAGCGTCCGGCCGGCGCTGGATGCCTCACGCTCCAGCGCGCGGTGGTCGGATTGACCGACAGATGAAAGCGAACGCGGTCGGGCTGGCCGGCCACCTTGGCCAGGTGGCCATTGATGGCGGCGATCGGCTTGCCGTCATCCTCCAGCACCTGCACATCGCCATCACCGAATCCATCGATCATGCGCGGCACGCCGCCGGGCGGCGTCAGGCTGACGCCGACACGCGGCCATTGCTGCGCGATCGCTTCGCCGTCGAGCCAGATCTCGAGATGATTGGACGTACCGTCATCCGGCAGCATGATCCAATCGATCTGAGCAGAGGCGCCGGGCTGCACAGCCATCCGGCCCGTAGTCCGCTCGCGATAGCTGTTGCCGGCCGGCAGCACCAGATAGGTCGGCCCGCCGCGCTGGTTGCGGCGCTCGATCATCCGCGACAGAGCCTGCTCGATCTCGTGGCTGCCGTTCTTGGGGCCGGCCGCGATGCCGTAGCTGAAATTGATGACGAGCGGCAGCTTCGGGCTGATCCGATCGGCCCACAGCATGATCTGACGCGCTCCCTGCAGCACGTAGCTCGCCATGGTAACGCCCGTCGTATCGCCCGACACCGGCGACGGCAGCTGCACCGCCAACAGAGGCCGCTTGCTGCCGATATCTTCCGCGGTCGGATCGTAGCCACTGGAGAGATCGAGGATGTGTGTGCCGTGCGAGACGCGTTGCGCCAGCGGCTTGCGTTGCTCATTGCCGAAATCGGTCATGCCGAACGCGCGATAGATGTCGGCCTCGCTCGCGTTCGCCGCAAACAGCACGTCGAGCTCATCGCCGGTGAGCCGCTGCCCGGCGGCGACGCCGAAATCCTTGGTCCGGCGCTCGACATCCTGCAACCAGATCGCTCGGATGCGCGATCTGCCGCTCCTGCTGCGAAAACGGCGGTTGGCAAAGGCGATGCCGTCATCGATGACGCCGATAGCGACCTGCCGCGTCAAATCCGTCAACGGCTTGCCGAGATCGGTCGGCGCGGCGATGACTGCGTCGAAGCGGAGCCCTGGAATCGGCGGGCCGACATGGATCGTCGTGAAGAGATCGTTGGCGGCAGTGCGATTGGCGATGTCTTCGGGCCGGTAGATGAAGAACTGCACATCGCGCGGATCGTCCGGCGGCCGGACGCGACCGATGCGGATGTCGTCGATCAGCTTCGTCAGCAGATCGAATTCGTCGGCCGACATGCGGATGGTCAGCGCGCCTACAGGCTCATCCGGCTCGTGGCCGGCGGCCACGATGGCGGCCAACTGGCCGAGATGGGCCACATAGCTGCCGTTGGCCTCCGGCAGCAGTTGGATCTGCGCGCTGCACCAGTCCAGCCTCTTGCCAAGTGGCCTGTTGCGCAGCTCCCAGTCCTGATAGGGATTGGCTCGTTCGGCCCGATCTCCTCGCCAGTCTCTCATGCGTCTGTCCTTTCGTGTCAGCCGACGATCAGGCGGCACTCGGCGAACGCCTGCGTCCAGAGATGCTGCAAGATCGGCGAGGCTGGAACGGTCGATGGCGTGCCGGCCTCGATGATCGCGCCGCCCCCACCCTGCTCGCTGGCGACGTTCGCAGCGGCCGATCGCCTGTAGGACATCGCCAGCACATCGTCGTAGCGGAAATCGTCGTTGAACCCCCGCCCGTCGAACTTGCGCATCGTGACCTGGCCGCAGCCGGAGCAGCGCGCAATGAACAGCTCCGCCAAGGTCCAGCCCAGCACCATACCGGCCACGCTGTCGACCGGAAAATGCACGCCGGCGACCGTCCGGTTGATGGCAATGCGCTCGGCGTGGCGCATCAGCTGCACGAACACTGGATCGGTCGCATCGACATCGTCTCGCCCGGTCCTCGCCTTGCGCATGAGGGCATTGATCACGAAGGCCGCGGCAAAGGATTCCGTGGCATGGCCGCTCGGCAGCGACCCATGCCCCGGCGTCTGGATCATCGGCTGTATCTGCGGTGAGTATTCGATTGGGCGCCGGCAGGTGAGCGCATGCTTGACCCGCATTTCGATCGTGGTCGTCACCTGCAGGATCAGCGCCAGCAGCTCGGCGGTGTGCGGGCTGCGGCTCGGATTCCAGTATCCGACCAGGCCCAAGAAGCTGGTGAAATCGTGCAGCTCGGCGAGGATCTCGCTGCTGCGTTCCATCCGCAGCGCGGCATAGTTGAACACCCAAGCCGCTTGTCTGGCGAAGTCCGCGGCATTGGGACGGATCATGTGCACGATCGGCGTGAACGTCTCATCGCTGCGGCCACGGTACTGAAGCGAGATCGAGGTCTCGCCTTCGTCATAGACAAGGCCCGACAACAGCTCGCCAGCGAAGATGCGCAGTCGCACGTCGCGCGACCAGCGATCGAGCGCCTCCGGCCCGGCAGTATAGTGATCAGGAATGTGTGACGGCTGGTTCCAGTAGCCGACGACGCCCTCCCGGCTGGTAATCAGCGCGCGTGCGCGCGATGAGGCGTGGGCACGGCGGCCCTCGCCGCTTTCACCGCTTTCGCCGCTCTCACCACTTTCTCCGCTTTCTCCGCTCTCACCGCTTAGCCATGCCATCTGCCGCCTCCCTGCCTGGCCCGGCGGACTTGCTCCGCCCGTTACCACTGAATGGTCGTTTTGACGGCACGCGCGGTCAAGCCGCCCGCTTTCGAAATGACGGCGTTTCACGGATTTTTCACGTTGACAGCAAGGGTGTTGGAGACTTCACTACTCAATCATTGGTTTCCGTATTTTAACGACTGATTACATCATGGTTGTGGGCGACGAATGTGAGCTCCGATCCAAAATTGCTGATCAAGCTTCTTGGTCCGTTTCGCGTGGTCAAGGCTTCTGGCGAGGATTGCACGCCCAGAGGACGCAAGGCTTGCGCCCTCATTGCGATGTTGGCGCTGGCGCGTGAGCACAAGCGATCGCGGGTCTGGATCCAGGACAGGCTCTGGGGTAGCCGCGGCAAGGAGCAAGGCGCGGCCAGCCTTCGCCAAAGCCTGACCGAAATCCGCAAGGCGCTGGGCGACTACCGCTCTCTGCTTTGCGCTGACAGCTTCGTCATTTCGCTCGATCCAAAGCTATTTGAGACCGACATCGCCCGTTACGCTACCGCGTCACCGCAGCAGACGATGGCGCCTCCCCAAGGTGAGTTTCTTGAAGGCTTTGACATTGCAGAGGAGGAGTTCGAGGATTGGCTGCGCGAGGAGCGTGCGCGATTCCAGACGCACGTCGCGCCGGCGCCTGAACTCCACCACGCCGCCAATCTCGCGACCGACCTTGCAGAGCACCTGCAGCCCCCCAAGGAGCGGCCCTCACGAAACCGGATCGTCCTGATCCCCGGCTGCCGGACAGGCCCGTCGGATGCCGCGGTCGTGACGGATAGCCTCGTCGATTCCATCGCCAAGACGATCAAGGAACTGGGCGTAGCCACGATCCAAGATCGTCGCGACATGAGCGCGTCGGCCGCCTGGCCGGCGGACACTTTGCCCGGAGATGGCTTGACTGGTGACGATGGCGCCTCGGTCAGCACGCTGTCCCTGCGCTCTGATGTGTTCGGATCTGACACGAGCAAGATCGTTCGGCTCGCGCTGCTGCAGCGCCCTGCGAACACGCTGGCATGGTCGTCGACATTGCAGATCAACGGCGACGGTACGCTCGACCTGAACGACACCAATGTGATGAGAACCATCAACCTGGTGGTCAACTTCGCCGTCGATCAGCTCGCTCATATCGAGGATGGCGCTCCGAGGTCTGCCTCCCATCTATGCTATGCTGGTATCCTGCGCCTGTTTCGACTTGGCAGAGCCAACTTCGAGTCCGCCGACAAGCTGTTCGCGGCTGCTTTCGCGGCCGAGCCACGCGGTATCTACCTCGCGTGGCGCGCCTATTTGCGCACCTTCATGCTCGCCGAGCGCCAATTCAACTGCCGCCAGACGATCGAGGCGGAGGCTTTCGATCTGATGTACCGGGCGCTGGAGCTCGAACCCTACAACTCCTATGTTGCTGGCCTGAGCGCGCATGTCCACTCCATGATGCGACGCTCGTACGTTGCCGCCTATGAGCTGGCCGAGCGAGCCATTCAACTGAACCACGCCAACCCGATCGCCTGGGCCTGCCTGGGAATCGCAAAGAGCTATCTCGGCAAACCAGAGGACGGCTTCCAGCACACATTGCTTGCCCGTACGATCGCTGGTGCGGCACCATTCCGTTTTCAGCTCGATGCCCTGAGCTGCATTGCGGGGACGATGGCGGGAGAACTGGACAAGGCCGTCCATCTTGCAGAAGCCAGCCATGCTCTTGCTCCGACCTTTGCTCCCCCCTTGCGATATTTGTCGGCTCTCTATGCGCATAATGGGCACCGTGAGCTTTCTTTCGAGATGGTTCGCAAGCTACAGACAACGGAACCAGACTTCTCATATGACAAGCTGAGGGATAAGGCCTATCCCGCGGCTGGCCTCCATCGGACATCAATCATCAACTCGCTGCCAGCCCAACAGTTCTAGCGGCGTCACGCTTCATCCGAGAGGTTGTGGAGCGGCAGACGCGATCGCTTACGGTCGCAACGCAGTCCACGCGCACGACTGATGACGCGGGCGAAGGCCACGAAAGAAAAGCCAAAGGAAGCCTCCTCCGACGAGCCGCTTCAGAACAACGATCGTCTCTGCGTCAGCGCAACAAGGTTCTCTCAATCGTCCTTGCCAAGGGTCAAGCTCCATCGCTTTCATTTCAGGCGCCGAGGAGGGTCCACAGGATCGCTTCAAGTCGAGTGACGCGTCACCCTTCATTCGTCCAATAGATCCAAGAACTGTTCGACCCTTCGTAGGGCAGGCTCATCGCTGCGTCCGGGATAGACGACGCGATCGCCCTCGCGCTGCAGTGACCGCGAGCGTAATTTACCGATCCTCCCTGCGAGCATCGTTGCAGCAATCGCATCCGGGCCGACATCGAGACGCATGATCCCCCGTTGCCGGCAATCTACCCTGAGCTTGGCGACAGCAAAGAAATTGCTGGCCTCGGATGGCAGCTTGCCGAATCGACGGTGCGTTTCATCCTCGAGCTCCTCCAGCTCGTCATCACTCCGGCACCGAGCGGCTCGAGCGTAGATCTCCAGCCTGACCGCCTCCGATTGCACATAGCTCGCGGGAAGCAGCTCAGGGATGGGAAGATTCAACTCAGGGATCCAGAGCGCGGACATTCCATCGCGGTCTCCCTCCAGGGCTAGCGTAAGAAGGTGGCCGTAAAGCGTCGGTCCGAACACCTGCGTGTGGCCGGATTGTCGATCGGAGCGCAGGTCGCCGCCGCCGCGGAGGTCGAGGTCGCGAGCGCTGATCGCGAAGCCGGCGCCCGGACGGCTCAATTCCTCGAGGGCGGAAAGCCGTTTTTCCGAGCGTTCGGAGCCGCCTTCCGTCAGGAAATGTGCAAACGCCCGGATGCCGCCGCGTCCTACGCGTCCCCTGAGCTGATGCAATTGTGCCAGGCCAAATTTTTCTGGCCAGCACACAACGATAGTGTTCGCACGTGGAATGTCGAGGCCGCTTTCCACGATGTTGGTTGCAAGTAGTACATCGGCGCGACCTTCGACGAACCCCATCAATCGCTCGTCAATCTCGTCCGTTGGCAACTTGCCGTGAATGGTAATGATACGTAGTTCCGGCACCAGCGCGTGGATCCTGGCCAGCAGGGGATCGAGATCCTGGATCCGCGGACAAATGACAAAACTCTGACCGTTACGTCTGTGCTCACGAACCAGGGCAGCGGCGATAGCTATGTCCGAGAGCGGTGCCACCTTGGTGGCAACCGGAACACGATGGACCGGCGGGGTCGCGATCACGCTGAGATCCCTCAAGCCCGTCAAGCCGGCCGCAAGTGTGCGGGGGATCGGAGTCGCACTCATCCAGAGCCTGTGGCCGTTCTTATTGAGGCCCGACAGCATGGCCTTCTCAGCAGCGCCGAAATGCTGCTCCTCGTCAATGATGATCAGGCCAAGCTCGGCAAATCTCACCTCCTTGGATGCGAGCGAGAGGGTCCCGACGACGACCCTGAGTTCTCCGCTCTTGAGGCGCTCCCTTACCTTTCGCGCTTCGGCGGTCGAGGCAACCCGCGACAGGTTTCCAACATCGATGCCAAGAGGCGCGAAGCGCTTGCGGAACGTTTCGACATGCTGTCGTGCCAGCACTGTCGTCGGCACGACGATAGCGACCTGCTTTCCGGCCAGCACGGCGGCTGCCGCTGCTCGCAGTGCCACCTCGGTTTTGCCAAAGCCGACGTCCCCACAGACGATCCGGTCCATCGGGTGCCCCGATGCAAGATCATCCAGAACGTCGCGGATGGCCTTCGCCTGATCGGGGGTAGTGAAATAGGGAAAACGCGCGACGAACTTCTCATAGACAGCAGGGCGCGGCACGAGCTTCGGAGCCGGACGCCGACGGCGCTGACTCATCTGCTTGGCCAGCTCCTTTGCGACCACATGAATCTCCGTCTCGGCAGCAGCTCGCCGCGGCCGCCATGAGCTGCCGTCGGCCTTGTCCAGCGAGGTGTCTCCGAGCTCAGCGGCGTAGGGCCAGATCAGGGCCAATTCTGCAAGAGGGACGAGAACGGCATCGTTTCCGGCGAATACCAACCTGACCATCTCGCGCGCCGAAAGATCTCCCGTGCCCATGGATCTCAAGCCGCCAAGGCGTGCGAGTCCACGTTGCAGATGAACGACCACGGATCCGAGTTCGGGGAGGTCTCCCGAATCGAAGCCGGGCGTCCATGCCCAGTTCATCGGTTGCGGTTGGTGTGCCCTGCTGCCGAGCACGTCGGCAGCAGTGATGACCACGAGCGGCTTCTTTCCAGGAACGACAAAGCCCGCATCGAAGCCTGCCAGCAATGCGGCCTGCTGCCTGCCCGTTGCGGTCGCGTGCGTCCAATCCGGCACGCATTCGGCCTTGATAGCGCTCATCCGGGCCATCACACGCAAATCCGCTTCGACCGCAGCGACGAAAAGCACACGTGCCCTACCGCGCTGGGCTTCCTCGACAAATGCACGGAGGGCCTTCCGCGGAGAGGCTGCCTTGTAGAACTCTGGCGTCGCACGATACGGAGTGGTTGGCGGCAACACAGTGATCTTCTTCGCCGCCAGCTCCCATTCGCGTCGGCTGAGATAGGCACGGTCGCGCTCACTGCGGGCGGCCGCATCCTCGATCGTGCTCAACCAGGTGTCGGCGTGCCTGGGCACGGTGCTGTCGGCGATCCATTTGGCGCGCGCACAATAGTCCAATAGGCTGGACCTTCTTCGAGCCCGGCCCGTGAACGTCAGCCGCTCGGACATCGGGTCAATCAGGAGCTCCTTCGTTTCGGAAATCACCTCTTGGTCTATCGGATTGATCGCTGCAATGCGCCGGATTCTCCCTCCGGAATGCTCTATCCTAAAAGGTCCGAACGCGCCGGCTGGGAATATCTCGAAGGTGTTGCCGTGAAACAAAACTCCACCGGGATAATCCGGACTATCGTCCAGGTCGTACCCGAGAGCTTTCAGACGGGCCTCAAGGTCTTCCTCGGAATAGACGGCCCCGGTCCGAAGTGGAAATCCGATACGAGACCAGTTCGCAGGCAACGGCAGGAGCTCCATTATGGCCTCCGCCGCCGTGATCAGCAGGATCGGCTTCTTTGCCCTGGCAAGGCGTCTCAAGACGGAGCTCCGCCGGCCCGCGATATCACGTGAAGGCTCAAGCTGATCGAACGGAAGCGTGTTCAAACGGGGATAGACGAGCACATCACAGCCCGGCTCGATAACTGGGATGATCGAACCCAACAGCTCGGCTCGGCTCTCATTTTCGGCGAGGAACACAAGTCCGCCTCGGCCCGAAGCACGCCATCGCGCCGTAAGATACAGCGCCAACATGCCCAGTGGAGACGAGGAGGAAATGCCAGTCCGAATCGGAGCCTTCGTTGTTGTCGCAACCGATGTCTTCTTCCGCGGGGCGGCCTTTGGTGACGCGGAGCGCTTTGCTGATGTGTTCTTGCGCGGCGTTGAGCCACGGAGCGTACGAAGAGCAGTGGTCACTGAATTCTCGTGCTGAATTGACGAATGCTAGGCAAGCCTGCGAATCTTTGTCGAGCTTTAGCGGATTCGACGGCTTCAAGGGATCCAAACTTCGGAGTGTCGATCACCGTTCTCCCCTAAAGTGCGACGGTGTCACCAACCAGCACCATCGTCGCGCTCCACGTGGCAGACTGGGGTGCCGTGACAACTATGACGCAGAGATTCGTTCTTGAATGACCATGGTACGAACGCGTTGATAAGCGTGATTGCAGCCTTGATGACGGGGCTGCACAGAAGTCACGAGCCCGGCTGAGACGGCCTGCGGTGGGACTACCCGTCACCAGGTTTGAGCAGAGCCGGCGGTTGCCCATGCTAGAAGCGATGCCGCGTGATCTCTGCCCTTATGGCTATGGGCCTCTGCCGAAGAGGCTCAGGCCGCAACGTACAATAACGCAGTGACTCCAGATTCGGAACAATCAAGACGAACTTCTCCGCGCTCAACCTTGAGCGGTGTTCCTCGTGCTGGCTCTCCGTTGCTTCTCCTATGTCATGAAGGAAGCGCTGAGGTCGGGAATGGGTCTTCGGATAACACTTGCCTGCCGCTACGTAATCTTGGGGCGCCGAGCGTCTGCCGTCGCGCGAGAAATTGCCGACTTGGGAATGGCGCGCGCCCGTTCAACCCTCCATCTCCGGCGGCCGCGCCACCGCTATATTTCGACGATGACGTTTCATGCGTTCATGCCTTCCGCTTCGGAAGGATCGCGTCGAAAGCGAGCCTGCTCGACCGCTCGCCGCGATCGGTCTCCTTGCGGATGCCGAGCCAGACGAAAGTGCGGCCGTTGTACCAGCGCGTGCGCTGGAAGCTCTGGGTGACACGAATGCCCGCGCGCGGCACCTCCTCCTCATGGAGATTGTAGCCCTGCTGCTGCGGGAGGTCGAGACCGTGGCGCAGCAGATCGGTGCGAGGTTCGACGCGCACCGGCGGATCCGGGTCGCGGTCGATGACCCGCAGCATTGCTGCGCGACGCAGCTGGATCTCGCGGCTGTCGTTGTCGATGTGCACCGGGATGAATGGAATCCAGTTCTCCGGCATCTCGCTCATCAGCCGATAGCGGATCGCGGCGTCGTTCTCGATCGGCGGCGCAGGTGGTGGGCCCGGCGGCAGGCTCTCCTCGACCAGGCGACGGAAATAGCGGCGAGTGTCGAGCGCGGCGCTGCGCCCGCTCTTGCTGTCGCCCGAAGCCAACATCACCCGCGACTCGACGCCCCACACCATGTTGGCCATCTCGTCGCGGAACAGTTCCACCGACTCCAGCGGCTCGCTCTCCTGGATCTTCGGCACGCTGGGCACGATGAACAGGCTGAGATCGGCGGGAATGTCGTCGCTCCCCTTCGTCGCCAGCGTAAACATCGACCAGCGTTGCCAATCCGCGTCCCCGCCCTTGCCCGCGGCCTCGACCCAGATCCGCTCTCCGAAGACGTTGGTCACGCTCATGCCGGCGACCCGGGTGATCGTCCCGGCCGGCACCGTGAACGGCATCAAAAACCAATCGTTGGCGTAGACGAGGCCGAATTCGATCAGCAGCAGCTTGTTGACGTCCGTCGTCTCCGGATCGATGTCGCCGAAATTCGTTCGTCCCTCCTCAAAGGTCCACCAGCGTGTGTTCGGCATGCCGTCGAACTGGATCGGCGCCGGGATGAACGACGCCGTGAAGGTCGTCTCGACGGCGGCCGGCGGCGGCGCGTCCGCCAGGTCACCGAGTCCTGCGCCGGAGGCGTCGACGTCGAAATTGTACCAGTCGAGATGCCCCTGGAAGTATTCGTCGGCGACCACGAGCTTCTCACCGCCCGCCTTGGGCGCCGACGCTGCGAAGGCGTATTCGAGGCGATCGGGCAGCCAGGCATCGGCGGCCCCCGCGGCGGACTGGTAGAACGCCTCCCGGTACCAGCCAAGGAATTCCGCCTCGGCCGTCTCGATCGCAGCGGCGCTGGCCGGATTGCCGAGCACGACGAGGTCGTGCGCGTGATTGCCGGGCGCGGCCGTCAGATGCTCGACGAGGTCGTAGCCGTCCATCGACCGGCCGGCCAGCGCCGCCATCGTCTGCCAGGCTTCGCGATGGGCGGCGACCGGCGCATCGGCCTTGAGCGCGGGATCTGGCATGGCGACCGGCAGCGCCGCGATGAATTGCTGGGCAAGCCCCGGCTCGATGCCGGCGACGAGCTTCAGCCAGCGCCGGCCCAGGGCGATGCGGAGATCGAACGCGATCTTCTGGCCGGCGAGACGGAACGGGATCGGCCGCCGCTCGACCTTGGCTTCGAGCGGCACGTCGTCGGCGAACGCTTCCGGCGGATTGCCGGCCGCGCGGTATTTCGTCAGTTCGGTGGTCTCGATGTGCACCTTGGCGACGACGGGCGAGCCGGCGTCGTCGCCCTGAAACTCGCCCATCTGCCACTGCTTCGTCAGCAGCCACAGCGGATCACGGACCTCGGCCTTGAGCGCGCGGTCGAAGTCGTGCGTGCGTGGGCGACCCTCGAGCCTGTTCCACAACGTGATGGTGGGCAGCTTCACCTTGCCGGAGAACACGGCGGAGAGGTTCTGAACCGCGACATAGTCAGCCATTGCCCGTCTCCGTCTCGGCCAGCACCGCGGCGAGGTTGTTGTTGAAAGCGAAGTTGAGCGAGGCCGTGATCGGATGGAAGGTCACGGCGGACACCAGCGCCGGCAGGAAGCGGGCATAGGCGGTCGTGTCGACGTGGTCGGGCTCGATCGCGCGCTTCTTGGCGAGGTCCATCGTCTCGCGCACCGTGTCGACGAGATCCTGCCACTGCCACGAGCCGACAAATTTCGGCGGCAGCGCCAGCAGCAGAGTCTGCGGCGGCTCGGCGTTTGGCCGGTCGAAGTGGAACGCCAGACCGGTATCCTCGGTCGGGCGCGGGATCACTTCGGTCCACTCGTCGAGCAACAGCCCGAGTTGCCGCCGCGCCGGATCGAAGCTTTCGGCGAAATGCGCGGTATAGAGCAGCTTGTCCTCGTCGATCACGAACGGCTTTCCGTCGGCATCGGTCTCCGGGAATTCGAGTCCGAGCCACGGCAACTCGGGACGATGCGGAAATTGCAGCGCCTGCAGCGCGACGCCCGCCCCCGTGAACGCGTCGGCGAGATGCTGCGAGGCTTCCAGATCGTGCAGCTTCGACCGCACCCGCGCGACACCCATGAACCAGTCGTCGAGCGGAAAGCGGCGTCCGATCGTGGTCTTGACGAACCCGAGAATGGTCTCGTCCGCCTGCGCGCCCGCGCCCCAGGCGTTGCTCCATTCACCGGCCTGCGCCGCTGGCAGGCCGAAATCCGGAACGATCTTGAAATCTTCGCCGAACAGCAGCTTCGCCGCCGCGGTCAACGCCTCGATCTTGTTCTTCGCCTCCGCCGCGGCATCGTATTGATCGAGCCGGGCCTGGATCGCCGGCAGCCGCGTCGTCAGCTCGAGCGCGAGCGCGGCGGTGCGCTTCGCCATGTCCTCTGCGAGCGCGACGATCGCCGTGCGCTGTGCCGCGATGTCGATCGCCGCCGCGTCGAACGCGGCGTTCGCAGCCTTCGACGCCTCGATGCCGTCATGCAGGGCGGCGAGATCGGACGCATTGTCGTAGAGCATGATCAGAACGGCGCGCTGTCCAACGAAGGCGGCGCGCTTGCCGCTCATGAGATCGTCGCGGAAATCGTCCGGCTGCGCCGGTAGAGGGTCGGTCGCCGTGGTCGCGATCAGCTTTTCGGCCACCCGCAGCGCCAGGAACTTCGCCGCGTCCGGCGCGGCGGAATCAGCGTCGTAGGCGACTATGCGTGCGTCGAACTCGGCGAGTTGCCTGGTCCATCGAGCGATGTAGCCGGCGAGTGCGGCGTGCACCTGGGAGAAGATCCGCCGCCGGTCGGCGTAGACGGCACCGGTACCGGTCTGCAGCGCCGCGAACGGACCGAGACCCTGCATCACCGACACGAAGCCGGTGATCGTCTGCTCGATCTCGGTGGCGATCTGGGCCTCCTGCTTGGCGTCGAGGCGGGCCTGCAGCGCCGTACGGAAGGCGTCGAGATCCGCAAGCCGCGCGGCGAGCAGATCGCGCGGCAGCGTCGCCCGCTCGCGCGCGAGCGCCGCGTCAAGATCGGCGGCCTCGTTCGCCTCGCCGGCCATCGCCATGTCGCTCGCCTTGAGCGGACGCGAGCGCAGCAGCAGGCTTCTGAGATGCCGCACCAACGCCGACAGCTCGAACAGCGGCACATGCCCGGCGATCGCCGCAATCCTCTCGCGGTAGGCGATCGTCAGCATTGCGTCCGGGCGCGGTGCATGGACGGCGATCACATGCGCTTCGATCAGATCGTCGAGCGCCTTGGCGGCTGGATCGTTGTCCGGATCGAGTAGATACAGCAGGTCGATCGGCAGCAGGCCGAGATCGGCCTGCGTCACGTTGTAGGCGACGGAGGAAAGATCGAGCGGGTCGGTGACCGTCACCGAGCAGGCGACCGCTGCCGGCGGCGGCAGAATGCCCGCGAGCCAGGCGTTGAGCGCAGGCTCCGCCTTCGCCCGCGGCGATGTCAGCGCGCCGTCGTTCGGGTCGAGCCCGGCCTTGAGATGCAGCGCCACCCGATGGGTCAGCGTCACCCCCGACCGCGGCGTGCGGACCACGTCGGGGGTCGCCGGGAATTTTCCCTTGGAGTAGGTGTCGAGCACGGCGCCGGCGCGGTCGTAATTGCCCTGCACCACCTGATGCACGCTCTCTGCCATCGCGAGGTCGGCGACTGCGTCGGCGATGTCGGCAATCCGCGCGGCCTCGGCGGTGATCGCCGCGGCCTGCTGCGGGCTCGCCGCCGGCAGGTCGGCATCGTGGCCGAACGGGTAGCTGCTCACGCCGCTGGTCTTGATGTGCTCGACCAAAGCAAGGCCGTCGATGACGTTGCGCGCCTCCACCCGGTTGATCCGCAGTCGCCGACCGAACGCGTCGAGCCGGCCGGTACGCGTCGGAGCCAGCCGGTCGCCGACCAGCGGGAACACCTTGCGGAGGTCGTAGATGAACCCGTCCACTTCGACGTCGTGGCGATCGTGCAGGCCGCGCTCGAACTGATAGCCGAGCAGCGCGCCGAGGCTCTGCTCGCCCTTCATTCCCTCGATGATCGACAGCGCGATGCGGACTCGTTCCGAGCTGAGATTGACGGCGAGGCTGCCGGGATTGTCGGGCGTGGCGTTGGACAGATAGCCGTTGCGCAGCACCGCGGCGGTCACCGCTTGGTTCAGCGACGGCGCGTGGATGTAGCCCTGGTTGCTGCGGTCGCGCATCAGCTGCGGCGCATCCGGATCGGCGAAGATCGCCGCGAGGTTTGCCGGCAGTTCGACCGCCGTCAGCTTCTTGAACTCCGGCTTGACGTTCTCGAGCCAGCCATAGGCGCCGAGATAGATTCCGGTCTTCGCCTCGCCGGTCGGTGCGCCCGGCTGGGCGGTCCCCTGGCCGGCACCGTTCGGATAGCGCATCCGCTCCAGTTGGCGGCTCATGATGCCGCCGTACCAGGCGTCGAACCGGTAGGTGCAGAGGTCGAGATGCTCGGCGAACACCCGTTCCAGAACCGCCGTCGGGGACCTCTTCAGCCGTTCGAGCGCATCGAGCTGGCGCTTGAGATACGCGGTGGCGACCATCGAGGTCAGCACCGTCGGGATGAACTCGCCGACCGTCCTCAGTCCCGTTCCGGTGACCGCGGCGTCGCTGCGGTGGAGGTAGCACCAGCGGCTGCCGCCGGCCGCAGCCGGCACGGCGAGGCTCGCCTCCTCGACCTGAAAGAACTTCGGCTCGCGCCGCGCCGCCTTCAGCTCGGTCTCGCCGATCAGCCCGGCATTGAAGAACAGGCGGATGCTGGTCTCGACGAAGCTCAGGTCGAGCGCGTGATGCAGCATGAGATACAGCAGCGCGTTCGGGCGCTGGGTGAAGCCCTGCTGCAGCCGCAGCGCGTCGTGGGAGGTCGCCGCAGCCTTGATCAGCCAGCCGATGTAGTTGTCGCCGCCGGCGGTGTAGGCGCGGATCTGCTCGGTCTCCGACAACGGACGGTCGTCGATCAGCGGGCCCTTGAGCTGGTTGGGCGCCTTGAGAAAGAGTTTCTCAAGGATGTCCGGCACCTCGATCCCCTCGGGCGGCGTGTAGCCGAGCTGCTTCAGCAGATCGAGCCCGCTTCCAACATAGCCCGCGGCGAGCAGGAGCGCGACCAAGGCGCCGCCCGCCCCCTGCATCGCGAGGCGGTTGTACAGTTCCTTGAAGCTTTCGGCGAAGCGCTGCTGGAATTCCACCGATCCGGCGTGCAGGCCGAGGACATCGAGCAGTATCTGATGACGGTCGCCGTCCGGCTTGCCGATGTACGACACCCGCGACATCAGCGGCTCGAGATCGGCCTCGACCTTGCGCAGCAACTGATACAACCGCGTCAGGAACCGAAGTTCCGGATCGTCCGGCGCGTGCGCGGCCCCGACTACGACGTTCGACCCCGCGAAGATCCACTGGATGCGCGAGCGCGGCGTCGCCGGCAGGATGCCGTAGGGCTGACGACCGACGCGGATCGTGGGCATCGGCCCGCGTGCCGACACGTGCCGGACGAAGAAGTCGCGGGTCCGCTCCACCGTCGAATCGTCGAAGACCGGATGAAGCATGCTCTCCATGAAGTAACCGAGCGTGGCCGGCCACAGCGCCGTGTTCATGGCGCGGGCGTCGTTGACGTCGTGGCGATGGTAGAAGGGGATCGCCGCCAGCGCGGCCGGATCGAGACCGAGCGTGGCGGCGAGGCAGCGTCCGTCTGTCCGCTCGAACCATCCGTCGGGGTCCAG
This sequence comes from Bradyrhizobium sp. SZCCHNR1051, assembly GCF_032489615.1. NCBI lineage: Bacteria > Pseudomonadati > Pseudomonadota > Alphaproteobacteria > Hyphomicrobiales > Nitrobacteraceae > Bradyrhizobium > Bradyrhizobium sp. SZCCHNR1051. Next base: position 140,788 of record NZ_JAUEYJ010000009.1, read on the forward strand.
GGGCGGAGTGCCGAAGTAGTGATCGAAGCTGACGTCGGACTCCTCGCGCCAGCTGTAGGCGGCGCCCTCGCCCTCGACGTTGTTGGTCGGCTGGCCCTGCGGCAGGATCGAGAACCCCGCCTTCGACTGATGATGATGGGTGAACAACTGCTCCAGCGCGACCCGGCCGGCGTCTGCATCGGCCCCGAGCCGCACACCGAGCACCATCAACTGATCGAAGCCACGACGGAAGGCGGGCGGCGTTAGCGGCACCCGGAATCCCATGCCGATCTCGACGGCGCGGTCGAAGTTGCGCACCCATTCGAGCTCCGGACCGAACTTGATGTCGTCGCCGTCGTGCGCGACCGATGCGTCGTCCGTTCCGGTCGGCGACGGCGTGACCGGCAGCGGCGACGGAATCGGTTTTCCGAGCTGCTCGAGTTCGAGCGTTCCGCCGTTGTAGCCGAGCAGGACGAGGCGATCAGGCAAGGTCCGGGCGGTCGCCGGCTGCGACCAGCCGGTCTCGCGCATCGGCGTGGCGTCCGCGGCGGGAAACTCCAGATACGCGGCGATGACCGTGGTGGTCGTGCGATCCGCGCCCTCGGGCGGCGCGTCGGCGAGATTCCGCGGCCGGTACGCCTCACGGACCGCCGCGGCGCGCTCGGCGCCGAGCGCGTTGTCCAGCGCGGCGATCGCGTTCATCTGCGCGGCCGCATCCGTCCCCGCGCGCCACAGCGCCGTCCAGAACGTGCTGACCGCACCTCGCTCGGGATCGGCCAGCGGCGCGCTGGTCACCACCGTCAGGATCACAGTCGGCACGCCTTCCACCCTGGCCGGTCGCGCCGCCTCGTTGAGCGGGCGATGAGTCTGGGTCACGTAGTAGGACCGCCCCGAGCCCTGTCCGCTCAGCAGCGTTCGCCAGGCGGCCCGCTCCCCGGCGGTGTCGCGGTTCGCCCGCCAGACGTCGGCCCAATAGGCCTGGGCGCGCTTCACCTCGTCTTCCGACAACGCCTCCTCGAAGCTGTCGACCGCGATGTCGTCCGGATAAGCCCGGACCCACAGCTCGTCGCGGTCGCCGCCGAATTCCGTCGCTTGCTTGAAGCGCGTTTCGATCCGCAGCGGCATCAGCAGGATCGGCGTCTGATCGGACAGCAGGCCGATGTTGCGGCGCGGGTCGGTGAAGTTCGCGAACAGCCCGATATTGCGGACCACTTCGTCCTTCGCCGCCTTCAGCGCACCGCCCAGCCGCTCGATCTCGGAGGCCGCCGCCTTGATCTCCTTGTCGATCGCCGCCAGCGCCGGATCGTCGGCGCCCTTGCTGACGCGCTCGGCCCGTGCGCGGTCGCGGATCAGCCGCGCGCGGGTGTGGCGAAGCCGGCCGATCTCGCGCGACGTCGCATCGACCGCGGCGCGCGACGCTTCCAGCTCCTTGCGGATATCATCGAACTCGGACATTTCGCCTCCGCCGCCCCCTGTCGTGTCCGCTGCGCGATCAGTTCGGCAGCATCTCGCTGCCGTGCACCGCGACCAGCACGGGAACCTGGTAGAGGATGTAGGCGAGCTCCGCGGAGTTGCTGTCCGGATGCCAGCGTAGCGCCTTGTCCTCGTCGTACTGTTGTTTCTTCTCCTGCAGCTCCGGCGCCACCGGATCGTCCAGGGTGAGCGTCGGCCCGCCCGGCCTGATCTGCAGAAAGCCCTTGTCGGCGTCGGACAGCACGTCAGGCCAGGCGAGGTCGTTCCAGACGTTGAGCGGCCCGTCGCGAGAAATATCAAGGCCGAAGCGCGGTTCGCCGGGCCGCTCCTTGATGACGAAGAACCAGCCCGGCGCCGTCGAATTGCCGCGGCCGGTGCCTCCCTTTGCCTCCTTCGAGGTCAGGTCGAAGCCAATGAAGGTGATGTCGGGATCGACCTTGGCTTCGTAGAGCGGTGTGCGCAGGCGGTCTTCCACCGGACCGTCGGTCTCCAGCACCCGCTCGACGCGGGGATTGATCGCGCCGCCGTCGTCGCGCTGCCAGCGCGCCTTCTGGGCGTAGATCACCGCGGTGGGATATTTCTTCAGCAGCTCGCCGCGGATGACGAGGACGACTTCCTCCTCGTTCTCACCCGGCTTCTCGCGATGGTCGTGATCGCCTAGCTTGGAGAACAGCGACCAGGTGTGGAGCGGCGGAATATCGCGGAGCTTTTCGCGCAGTTCGTCCTTCGACAGGCCCTCCCGGTCGATCACGCCGCTCGGGTCCCAGAATTGGCGGAAGCAGCTGCCGCGCTGGTCGGTGGGATATTCACGCCACAGCAGCTCGCGGGCGAATTCATGGTTGAGGCCGACCATGTAGGCCTCGATGAAACGCTGATTGGTCTCGAGCAGCGTGATCGTGTTCTGCGGAATCTTGTCGATGTTCGGCAGGAAGTGCTCGTCGGACAGGCCGAGAAGCGGCTTGTACATCGGCAGGTCGATTTCCGGATATGCCATCACCGGCTTGAACACTTCCGGCTGCAGCAGCGTCGCGATCCCGTTGATGGCCAGCACTCGCGGCGGAATGGTGATCGAGGAGAAGGTGAAGGCGGGCACCGTCTTGTCGGGATCAATCGCAGCGAAGGTCGACGCTCCGAGCGCGGCGATGTCGATCGGCTTACGCAACGGCGGCTTGCCGAGATCGGCGCTGACTGTGAGCAGCCGGTTGAGGTCCTTGAGGGCTAGTTTGAAGCGCGCCGCCTCCGGGCTGTCGGCGGACGAGGCGCCGCCGACCGGCTCAGGCGCGGCGGGATCGGGATCGCGGATGGTGAAAGACGGAAAGCCAGGCAGCGCGTCGATGATGTCGGGCGAAGCCCCTTGCGGCAACACGCCGGTCGCGATGCCGGCCTGCTTCTCCAGCCGCACCAGCCATCGGAACAGCGCCAGCGCCGCTGCCGCGACCATGATCGCGAGCGGAATGGCGACGGCCAGCAGCAGCACGGCGAGCAGCAGCAGAACGACCAGCAATACCCACTTCGCCCAGCGGTGCTTGGTGAGCCAGTTGGTCAGCTCCGCGGGCAGCGACTTCGGCTGAAGCTGCGCGGCGACATCCTCCACCGCCGGCAAGGCTTCCGGGGTGACCCGCGGCGGCGCCGCGCTGACCTCGCCGCGATTGATCTTCTCCAGCAGCTCTTCGGCGCCTTTCGGCGAGTCGAAGCCGAGCGTCGCCGCGATGTGGTCGCGCGGCCGGACCGCGCGCCGGAACGGCGCAGACAGCGCCGCGCGGGGCACCGTGCTTTCCTTGAGCCGATGGCGCAGCGTGAAGCCGTCGGCGATCACCCGGCGCTGCACCGGCGCCATCATCGTCAGCCCGCGTTCCGCACTGAGATCCTTCAGCGGCCCGAGATGGCGCGCATGCCAGATCGCGGCCGCGGCCTTGGCGAATTGCGCCAGCCTGATCCGCCGGTTCGCCGCAAGGATGTCGCCGACCTGGTCCCAGGCGGCGTCCATATAGGCCTCCTGGTTCTTCTGCACGACCGCGGTGCCGAACGCGGCGGGAACGCGAAACCGCGGGTCCAGATTGAGCTCGTGCACCCAGTTGCGCGGCTGCGGCGCGTCGCTGCCGTCCGCCTCCTCAAGCAGCCGCTCGGTGAGCGCGTGCCAGCGGCCGTACAGCGGCGGCGTGATCACTGGGTCGGGCGCGCCTTCGCGGGCATAGTCGTCGGTCAGGTTGACGAAGCCCGCCAGCGCCTTCTCGAATTCGTGCGCGTAGGGTTCGTCCCAGCCCTCGTAGGCCGCAGCTTCCGCCTCCTGCGCGCCGGTCAGCGCCTCGTCCGGCACCTTGAGCGCGCCGCCGAGCCGCAGCACCCCGTGGAGCCCGGCGACCGCGATGGGCGGCATCCCGGAGCCGGGCGTCTGCGTGTCCATGTCGCGGCGGCCGAGCCGCGAGTCCGGCGGACGCGGCTTCAGCAGACGGACGAGGTACTCGAAATCGCCCACCGTCCCAGTCTTGAAGTACCACCGCTTGTACACCGGATGCAGCGTCGGGGACGGCCGGTCGGTATAGTCCGCCCAGGCCGACAGGGTGGCGAAGAATGCGGGATTCGCCGCCGGCGCGATTCCGAGGCCGGCGAGACGGCCGCTCTCGAAGGTCGGCACCACGAATGCATGGTAGGACGTATTCGGCTCCAACTGACGCGGCGACAGGACGCGCGAATAGGCGTAGTCCGGATTGCTGGCCAGCAGGCTCTCTAGCCGTGCCCTCGCCTGGTCGGCATTGGTCGATTCCACCACGCCGTCCTGCTGGATCAGGTCGCGGTTGACGTGGACGTGCGCCCAGGCCCAAAGCTGGTCGGCGGGCGGAAATACCGAGGCCGGATCGCCCGTCACGTCGATCGCCGGCAGCGGCCGCGCCGACGACACCGCGACTTCCTTGAACTCCTCCATCTTGAGTACCAGCAGTGCGAGCCACGGGCGCAGCCGGTGGCTCGACTCGTCCGGCGCCGCTGGCGTGTAGCGCCACGGAAAATCCTCGTCGTAGAACTCAACGAAGGGCAGGTAGTTCGGCTCGAAATTGGTGATCCAGTCGCGCGGCTCCACCTTCACCACCGCCTTCGGATCGATGCCGACGATGTCGCCGGGACCATAGAGCGCGACGTCGCGCGAAATCGTCGCCGTCAGATCCGTGTCGCCCTGGACCGGCCGCCCGGCCAGCGACAAGTCGACCTTGATCGTCGCGCGCAGCGCCACCGAGTTGTCGTTGTCGGCCGCCGTGATGTTGTTCGCCACGCCGAGCCGCAGCCAGGGCAGGAAGGAATAGGTGCCGATCGTATCACTCATCCCGTCCCTCCCCGCCACCTCGCCGGACCGCCCGCCATCATCGTGCCTCCGCTACGCCGCGCGCTTCATCTCGTGCGGGCGCACGATATGGGCCTCGCTGGCGAAGTTCGGATTGCGCCGCGTCTCCGCCGCCATGAATTCACCGGCGCTGGCGCGCGATTGGAACGACGCAGGCGCGCCGGCGATCGGCGAATTGTCGGCCAGGCTCACCACCACATAGGACGCCTGATCGACCGCGATCTTGTCGTCGAATGCGTGCTTCAGATCGCGTGACTTCGCCGAGATCTCCGACCGCGCCACGGCGTTGTTGGCCAGGAAGTGCGTGAACAGCCCGGAGATGAGCGTGACGAAGCGCCGGCGGGCCCGCTTGAAATTGTTGTCGACGATGATCTCTTCGTAGCGGGCGATGCGCTTGGTGACATAGCTGGTCTTTGCCTGGTTGCCAGTGACCGACAGCTCCAGCCCCGCCTCCTCGGCCTCGTAGTCGGACGCGCTGAGCTTCTCGCCGTCCTTGAGGTCCTTGAATTGGGCGATCGCGAACGACTCCCGGATGGTGGCGCGCTTCTCGATGCCCGACGTCGCGGTCGCGACGGAGAAGTAATTGGCGTCGTCCGGGCGCTGCGCGCCGATCTTGTCGAGGGTGATGCCGAGCGGGATCGCACGCTGGGTGATCTTGAGCGAACCGACCGGATGCAGGACAAGGTCGGAGCCCGCGTCCACGGTCTTGAGCGTCACCAACAGCCTGCTGCCGTTCTGCAGCGCGGCAGTCCAGTTCTCCGCCTTCGAGTATTCCGCCACCAGCAGGGGCAGCACGGAGACCGGCGGAAGGCTGGTGTCCTCCTTGTCGCCCCAGGTGTGGGAGAAGTCGACGTCGACGTCCCAGAACAGCAGCGAGATGCTCCCGGTGCCCTCGACGTGCCAGGGCGATGTGCCTTCGAGCGAGCCGCGGAAGCGGATACTGAACAGCCCCGCGCCGAACAGCTTCACCGACAGCGAGGCAGAGATCGTGATGATGAAATAGAACGGCGAGAACTGGAACAGCGCGTCGAAGGCGAGATGGCCCTCGATGTTGGCGATCGAGACGCCGAAATACAGCTCCGCATGTGCGCCGAACTGCACGGTGTTCGACGTCACCGCGAAATAGGCGTCGACCCGGATGCGGGCCACTGGCGTGTTGAGGATGTTGATCGCGATCCGGGGGATCGGCGGGAACGGCAGCGCCGGTGGATTGTAGGCCGGGTGGAAGCCGCCGACGGAGACGATGAAAGTGGCGTCGCCGCCGAACGACGCGAGTACGCCCATGCCGCCGTCGAGCGGCATGAAGATCACGCGGGATTCGTACAGGATGGCGAAGAACCAGCCGCGCTTCTTGTCGAATTCGATCGCGCCCATGAAGGCGACCTGGATGATGATGAGCGGCAGCCGCTCGTCCGGGATCGCCACCGTCAGCTTGCCGATGATGGCGATGTTGCCGGGAATCTCGATGATGATCCCGAGCGACAGGCTGATCAGCGTCGGCGTGCCCCAGCCGAACTTCGCCATCGGGCCGATGAGGAAGGTCCCCTGCTCGGGCGGGAAAAAGGTGCGGAGGTCGGAGATGATCCGGTGCGCGTTGGCGACGACGTCGTGCGGGAATAGCACCGAGTCCAGCGAGCCGGCGCGCACGCCGTTGACTAGCGCGTCGAGGTCCATCGAGCGGTTGAGCCCGACCAGTCCGCCGACTCCCAGCAGGGTGAAGCCGAAGCCGAGCTGCAGTCCGGGATTGAACTCGACCGTGATGATGGCGATGAAGGAAAAGCCCTTTGACCCGTCCGGCATCTTGGTGGTGATGACGCCGATTGCCGTCACCGAGAGGAAGTCGAGGATCTTCAGTTCCAGCGCGCCGGCATATTCGCCGCGGTCCGGATCGATGAAGAGATAGCCGCCGCCCTTCACCGCCCCGGCATCGATCGACAGCCCGACGCCGTTCGGTGGCTTGAATCCGAAGGATAGATCGATCGGGCCGAGATTGCCGCCGCTCCCCGGAAAAGCGAGATCGGTCCGCAGCCCGATGTTTTCCACCACCGCGACGAGCGGACCGAGCGCCGCCTTCAGCGTCGCGCCGACATCGATCGGGAGGCCGTCACCCGACGGTGTCACCGCGAGCGTCAGTCCCTGCACCTCGATCGGACCGAGGTCGATATGCGCTGGGATCTGGATCTCGAGATGCGAGGTGCCGCGGAAATACACGCCGCGCGGATAGGCGACGCCGAGGCCGAGATCGAACTCGAACCGCGTCGAGATACCCGACAGGATGGTCGAGATGAAGCCGTCCGAGCCGGACGCGTCGAGGACGAAAGCGAGGCCCTTGAGGTCCGCCTCGGCGAACACCTCGACGTCCTTGCCTGCCACCAGCGTGAAACCGCCGGCACCGCTCGCCGATTGGTATTCGAGCCGCGTGCCCTCGCCGGTGCCGAGAACGATGGTCGGGCTGCCGGATGCGGCGGAGTATTCCACTTCGACGCGCGCGGTGCCCTTGGCCGACGTCGGCGCGCCGCTGCCTGCGAAGCCGATCACCATGTCGATGCCGCTGCTCGGCCGCACCATCAGGCCGACACCGCCGGTGAGATCGAGGTCGCTCGAGATCGTCACCGCGATCGTCGGACCGAGCTGCATCCGCACCGACAGCAGCCCGCTGAAAGACGGCAGCAGCGCGAAGCCCGGCTTCTTGCTCCCGGACTTCGGCAGCGGGAACAGTCCGAGCTCGGCCGATAGCCGTCCCGCGTCGCGCGCCCGCTCGAAGAACACCAAGCGCAGCCGCTTGCGCACGGCGGCACGCCCGATCGGAGGGCCGCCTTCGAGCGCGCGCGCGACCCGATCCGGCACCTCCACCATCCGGACGTCGAGCCCGAGCCCGGCCGCGAGGCTGTCGATCTGCCGCGCGAAGCTGGAGAAGTCGAAGCTGTCGGTGCCCCAGCCGAAGGCGTTCTCGAACAGGGTCATCGGGTCGGAGACGATCTTCGGCAGGTCCGGGAAACTGAACTTGTAGTCGATGTAGTCCGGGCGGTTGCCGGCGGGCGCGGTGTAGCGGGTGCGGATGACGCCGAGCGCCTGCAGCGCGAAACCGATGCCCGGATGATGGTTGCGCAGATAGGCGATGAAGAGATAGCCGACGAGCTGCTCCGGAAACTCGCCCTTGAAATTATCGGCGTTCAGCGTCGCCGAAAATGCGCCGCCGGGCGCCGAGACGAGGTCGTCGATCGCCTGCACGACGCCGGCGATCGCCTCGATGGTCTTGAAGGCGTCTTCGAGCGAGCCGGACACGACCGTCGTCTCGCCGTCGGACGCCACTTCGCCATCGAGCGACAGCCCACCGCCGACCAGCGCCTGCAGCCGATCGAACAGCAGCTGCAAGTCGACCGCGAGATCGGCGATCGGCTTCGGAATCACGTCGGAATCCCAGCCCAGCTTGAGCAGCAGGCCCTGGAACGCGGCCGGCGACTCCACCGCCGCCCGCAGTGGCAGCAGCAGCTTGCCGATCTCGGCAACGATCGTTTCGAGGGCGCCCGGTTCAGCCATTTTTCTTGGCCTCCGGATAGAATTCGCGGTCGACGACGTCGTGCAGCGCGGGATCGACGCGGTTGGTGATCAGCCATTTGCAGACATGGCAAAAAGTGCCGCTGTTGTTCCGCATCTTGCAGTCGCCGGCCGGACGATAGACCAGCCCGGTGAAGTTGTATGCGCCTTCGTACAGGCCGACCAGCCGCTGCGCCTTGCATGGCGGCTTGAAGTTCGGGATGTCCTTCGGGTCGTCGCCCTCGTCGTTCACATGAGCGAAGTCGGGATCCTTGTTGAGCGGCAGATGGTTGCCTGCGATGAAGTCGCGCACCTTCTTTTCCACCACATAGACCAGCGCGTCCGCATCGTCGCGGCGCGGCACGAACAGCAGCGAGCCTTTCGGAAACACGGGAAACGGCGCCGGCGGCAATTCCAGCCCGCCGAGCCGGATCGAGCCGAGGTTCTGGTCGATGTCGCCGATGTCGAGTCTGACGAGGTAATCGGAATCGGTGAACGTGAGCGGCAGTTGCCGGCCGATCGCCGTGATCTGGATGCGGCGGAGAAACGCCTGGCGGCCGGCCGCCTTCGCCTGCACCCAGCGCGGGATCTGGCGCGGGTCGATCCTGACCTCGATCGAGCCACCCTGCTGGGTCGAAGCCTGGGTCAGCTTGGCCGAAAGCTGGACCCTGAGAAGTTCGAACCATTTCACCTTGGACGGATCGACCAGACGGGAGTGATTGGCGGCGTAGTTCGGATCCTGAAAGATGCCGGCGAGCGCGACGATGTTGTCGTGCTCGCTCGAAGCGGTCGCATTGTCTTCGGCGCTCGTTTCGTATTCGTCGCCGAGATTGAAGGAATGGCCGAATTCGTGCGCAACCGTGTCGATGATATCGGTGAGGTCGGCGTCGATGTCGCTGGCGGGCTTGCGCCGCATCACTTTCTTCGTCGCCGTGTTGGTCGCCGGATATTCGAAGTCGAGCGTCTTCAGGCTCTGCAGCGAATTGGCGGTCACGGTCGACTGGTTGAAATTGGTGCCGCCGATCATGTCCTCGTTGGTGATCATGGCGATCAGGCCGCGGCTGCGCTTGAAGGTGCCGTCCGGTATCCACTCGGCGCCCAGCGCGGTGTGCGGCGACGACCCGAGCCGCAGTCCGGACAGGTAGGCCATGATCGGCGCCGCAACGTTCGCGCGGCCGGTCCTAGCGAGTTCCGGCGGGTGCCGGCGCGGATCCGGGGCAAGGTGCCGGGTGGCGCTGGCCGGCTTGAAGAACTGATAGGCGCGGGCGATCAGGGGCGCGAGGTTGGCATCGCCCGCCGCATCCGCCGCCGGCATCGTCAAAGCGGCCCCGGACTTCGCCGACTGATCGCCCCAGCGGGAGCCGAGCATCAGGCCGTAGAAGGTGTCACGTGCCTCCAGGATGCCGAGCGATTTCTGCTTCCTCCACGCTTCGATCAGGGTGTCGTTGACCTTCGCCGCGTCGTAGTTGGACAGCGACTGGCTCGCCCAGCGCGCCTTCAATTGCGCCGGCGTCGCAGTCTCGTTGCGGAGCGGCAGGCCGACGCGGGCCACGAACTCGTCGACCTCGTAGATGCTCTTGTCGTCCGAAACGCTGTAGTTCCACGGAATCGGTCCGCCCCTGCCGAGCTCCGAGGTCTCCTCGTCGTTGACGCGCCAGCCGCAGGTCACCGCCTGCTCTTCCGACGCCTGGAAGGCCTTGAATACGTTGAAGCTGCCCGCGAGCGTGCCGTAGGGCTCGTGGCGCTTCTGCGAGAACAGACCGTCCGCCGCTTCCTGCACGATCTTGTCGAACTTGTCCTTCTCGGACGCGCGAAAGCCCTCGGCGAGGAACAGGATGTTGTGCATCTCGGCGGCATTGGCGAGGTCGCCGGCGCGCACCGTCGAGATGTTGTCGCGAGTCTTGGCGTAGTCGACCACCTTCACCGACAGGCTCTGGTTGACGCCGAGGAAGCTGCCGTTGAGCTGGGCCGCCCCCTCGCTCACGCCCCTCAACCGTCCCTCATTGTTCGTATTTGCTACCACGAAGGTACCGGGGCTGGCCGAGCTGAGCGTGACGAAGCCGTGCCCGGTGATGTCGCCGACGAGATCGGTCCCGGTCGGATCGTCGCTGAACAGCGCGCACAGCGTCGGCTGGCTGTGGCCGACCGTCGGATGCAGCGCCGTGGTGATCGAGGAGTTGCCGAACCACCAGCCGAGCACATCGTCGTGCACCTGGATACGCGCGACGACGTAGCCGGGGCCATATTCGATCACCACGAGATTGATGCCGACGTCGTCGCCGGTGATGGTGCGCGCCGCAGGATCGATCGTCACGAAGCTGGTCAGCCGGGAGCCGACCGGGTTGTACGGCGCCAGGATCCGAAAATTGCAATCCGCGGTGACGTCGGTCAGCGTGTAGGTCGTCGACCCGCTCGGCAAATCCTGGTCGAACACGCGGAACGGCAGCACCTTAGTCGCGGGCTTCTTCAGCGCGACGTGCATGTCGCAATGCGGGTAGACAATGAGAGGCATGCCGGCACAACCCTCTCTCAGCCAGTAGAACTATTGGGAAGCCCGTCGCTCCCATCGGAAATCTGGCATCGTAAAGATTTTACACCCAAGCCTTCTCAATACAACCTCAACGTGATACTGTTTCGACATCCTTCTTCAATTGTCGTTTGCCGAGTGGAGCTCTCTATCGCTGAGGCCAATCGTGATGCAAAAGCCGGCGGCGTGGAGCATCTCGTTGTCCTCGTTCATCGGATAGACACGAACGCTCCGTGGTTTCCGATGAAGAAGCGATTGGAAGGCGCTGGGCTTGTAGCTGTCCCCGCGAGGTACGGGATCTATGGCGCGATCCGTTTTCTTACCCCGTCAAGCGTCTTGAGTCGCACTGCGATTGACCGCGTCTCCCATCCGTGAACGCGAACAGCGCCGGGGCCTCATTCTCGCGCTAACTTTGGCGGAGATCCTGCTCCTGCTCACGCTTACATCCGAACTCAAGATTTGGCAGGACAGAGCTAATGCGGCTGAAGAGCAGCTGAAGCCGCTTCAGCAAGTACTGTATGTAGGTGGCGCGGTCGATATCACCGGCGTGCGGCAGCTCGTTGAGCGTTTCGAACGGCTCCCAGACTTGGAAGCGGAAAAGACAGCCCTCAAAGGGGGAGGCAGCCAAGCGGGCTGAGCAATCTGAGCTGTTTAAGTCACTCGGCCTCGACAGCGCGCAGACACTCCACTCGTTTTCCACCGCGCAGGCGTCGGAAATCGGTCCTAATGATCCGCCGGCCGTTCTGAAGCGTGCGGTCGATGTTCTCAGCCCTTAGGCAAAGATCCGCAGCGGAGCCAGATCAAGCCGCTATCTGAAGTTGCCCAAAAACTTGCAACGGCGGAAGCTGAACGGGAGAGGTATCACCTCGACGTGCTCAATCTAATGCGCCGAAATGGAAACGGCCTCGCCTATCCATCATGCTGGAGGACGCCGACGGGACAAGCGGAATACATCTTCGATATCACGTTCGGCGATCGCGGGATTCGGGTCAGCGATGCGCCCAAACCCGATCGAAAGATCCGGCTTGGAAAGATGATGGGATCATTTTATGCGTGGCATCGAGATCAATGAACGAGATTTCGCCGCGGCTACCCGGAACCTTGCCGACTGGGCGACATCCCAAAACTGCAAATTCTACTCACGCAACAGGGATGAAACCGGCCTTTCAAACAAGACGCGCTACAAGTGCCTGCAGCGGACCATCGAGCAGAATTTCTATCCTTACTATTCGCCAGCTCCGAGCACGTCACCGAGAAGACCAGCATCCGCTGCCATGACCACGACTGCCGCGCCTAGCCCACCTGTAGGGTAGCTGAGCGAACCGCGGACGGAATAGTTAACACCGCCACCGCCTGACAGAGGATGATAGATGCAGAGCGAAGGCATCCAAGAATACTGTTCACTCTCGCTTCTTCGCGCTGCAGCGTTGCCAATCGGGCGAATTGAGCGCAGGCTCCTCCCCAAGCGCGCAAGTCGCATCATGGGGAGAGACGCATGAAGGAACCGGGACTCGACGGCCGCCATCGGGACAAGGATGGCGAGATCAGCAGGAAGCACGGCAATACGTTGGTCGCCACGTTGCGCAAGATCTATGGGAAGTCGTTTGCGGCCGGCTACCCGGATTCGACGAAGCTCAGTGACGTGCTGCTGCAGCTCAACGAGACGTCGCTGAGCCAGTTGCGCCGGGATCACGGCACCGGGCATTTGGATCACAAGATCAAGGAAGCCTCGAAGTGATCGGGTTTTGCTGATCGGGATCCCTCGCCCGATTGGCGAGGCCGATTGGTGGTCGCAACGTTTGTTCGCTCCCGTGGTTTCGTGCTGTCCCGCTGCGCGGAGCGCCATCGCGCGTCGGAAAGCCCGGGCACCGGGCACTCCGACGCTGAATCCGACGGACGAATCCGTCCTACTTCCCCATGCTTCCCGCCTGGTTCGTGCCCGGGCCGACATTGCCCTGGCTCGACGAGGTGGAATCGCGGCCGGACTTCATGTTGCTGCCGGTGGTCTGCGACGAGGTGGTCGACGTCGCGGCGTTGTGCTTCTTGTGGTGCTTCGCTTGCGCGGCGAGCGGGACGGCGGCGAGGGTGGCGGCGACGAGGGTGCAATGGCGAGTTGGGTCTTCTTCATGGATCCGATCTCTATCCGGTTGAACTCCACGCTCGCCCAACCCGGCTGCGACATCACAGTTCCTGCCGGGGGATCAAGCGTTGTTGTTCGATTCCGACGGCGCGCGTGAAGGTGCGATGCAGCAGCGTCAGGCCGGCGCTTGCATGGGCACGGCGCCAGGCTGCGACGTCGGCTTGGGAAACGGCCGGAAGGTCATCATCATCATGACAGCGCCGAGGCCCATCACCCACGAGCCGACATAGAGCCAAGTGTAGCTCGCAAAGCTGTCGTAGATCAGGCCGCCGGCCAGCGGGCCGGTCGCCATGCCGAGGCTGCCGGCCATCGCCGTGCCGCCGATCACCGTGCCCATGATGCCTTGCGGAAAATTGTCACGCGCGATGGCGGCGTAGAGCGGCATGGTGCCGGCATAGAGGAAGCCGAAGATCGCCGCGACCGCATAGAACGCGGCGAGGTCGCGCACGACCACGTAGGCGAGCGCGCCGAACGCCTGCGCGAGCAGGCCGAGAACAAGTACCCGCTTGGCGCCGAAGCGGTCGCCGAGCAGGCCGAAGGCGATGCGGCCGCCGAGCCCGGCGAGCCCCTCGATGCTGTAGATCGTCACCGCCGCCATCAGCGGGATGCCGCAGGTGACGGCGTAGCTCACGGTGTGGATGATGGGGCCGGAATGCGTGGCGCAGCAGAAGAAGTTGGTGGCGAGCAGGATCAGGAACTGCGGCGAGCGCAGCGCCGCCGATCGCGTCATCTCGGCCGGCCCGGCGGCAGGACCCGACGCGACGGCGTCGCGGGGCGCTGACGATGGCGGGCGGCCCACGAGCAGCGACGTGGGAATCATGATGGCGGCCACGATCGCGGCGATGCACTGCATCGCGGTCCGCCAGTCGTAGCTGGAGACGAGCCAGGCCGCGAGCGGCGACATCGTCATCGGCGCCACGCCCATGCCGGCCGAGACCAGCGACACCGCGAGGCTGCGATGGGTGTCGAACCAGCCGGTGACGGTCGCCATGACCGGCGGGAAGATCGCCGCTGTCGCGATGCCTGCGATCAGGCCGAACAGCAGTTGGAACGCCAACAGCGAGGATGTCAGGCTTGCCAGCAGCAGGCTGACGGCGAGCAGGATCGATCCGATCAGCAGCACGGGACGCGGGCCGATGCGGTCGGACAGCGTGCCCCAGCCCATGCTGGTGACGGCCATCGCCAGGAAGCCGATCGTCATCGCGGTGGAGATCCCCGCGACCGACCACCCGGTCTCGGCGGCCATCGGCTTGAGGAACACCGGCAGCGAGAACAGGCCGCCGACGGCGACGCAGCCGAGCACGCCCCCGGCCGCCACGATCACCCAGCGATAGTACGATGTGCTCATCCGCCGTCTCCTTCCCGATTGTTCGGTTGGAAGACGATCGGGACAAGGCCGAGACGACACGCGGCGATCGGATTTTTTCGCGGGCTGTGGAGCCGGCGCCTCACACCGGCGTCATGCCGTGCTGGCGCTTGGTTTCGGCGGTCTCCTCCGAGACGAGATATTCGATGAAGGCCCGCGCCGCCTCGGTATGCGCGCCGGCCTTGCACAACGCCGCCGCGAACACGGTGCCGGGCTGCAGCGACGCGGGCAGCAGGCCGACGATGTCGATGCCAGGCGCGCCGAGCATCTCGCTGAGCTGCTGGAAGCCGACCTCGACCTCGCCATCGGCGAGCAGTTTTGCAACCGGAATGCCCGGCTTGGCCTGGACCAGGCGCGACGCACCCTCGCCTTCCAGGCCCCAGTCGCGGGCGAGCTTCTGCACGTGCGTTCCGCTCGGGCCCGTGGAGATGCCGATCGCCTTGGCATTCTCCATCGCCTTGCGCACGGCGGCCTCGTCCAACGGATCTGGCTTCGCGGCGCCCGCGCGCACCGCCATCGCCATCGGTGATTCCGCGATCTCGATGATGCTGCCGGGCACGAGATGGCCGTCGGCCTCGAGCTTCTGCAGCGCATCCGAGGCGAGCACCGCGAAGTCGAACGCTTCGCCGGCGCGGATGCGCTTGGCGGCATCGACGCCGCCGACGGATTCGATCGTGATCACCTCGCCGGTCGCCTCCTCATAGGCGGCGGCGAGCTCAGCGAGGATCTGCCTCGTCGCCATCGAGGAAATGCCGGCGGCGGTCACGCTCATGATCTGCTCCGTTCAACGATGTCGATGACGACGCCGCAAAGGCGGACGCGCACGTCTCGGATATGGCAAGCGCGGCGGCGGAGCAAGATGGTCGTCACTTCGGCACGTTGCGCTCCAGGTCCTCCAGCCACGCGGTGGCGTTGCCGTCGGACGGGGCGCGCCAGTCGCCGCGCGGCGACAGGGCGCCGCCGGCCACCACCTTCGGGCCGTTCGGCATCGCCGAGCGCTTGAACTGGCTGAAGGCGAAGAAGCGCTTGAGGAACACCTCCAGCCACTTCCTGATCTCGGGAAGCGTATAGGCGTGGCGCTTGTCGGCAGGGAAATGCGGCGGCCAGGCGCCGTCGCCGACATTCTTCCAGGCGTGATGCGCCATGAAGGCGATCTTCGACGGGCGCATGCCGTAGCGCAGCGTGTAGAACAAATTGAAGTCCTGCAGCTCATAGGGGCCGATCGTGGCCTGGGTGCTCTGCGGCGTCTCGCCCTCCTTCACCGGGACCAGCTCCGGCGAGATCTCGGCCGACAGCACCGCCTCGAGCGTGCGGTCGACATCGGCCGAGAACTGATGGGAGGCGATGACCCAGCGGATGAGATGCTGGATCAGGGTCTTCGGCACGCCGGCATTGACGTTGTAGTGCGCCATCTGATCGCCGACGCCGTAGGTGCACCAGCCCAGCGCCAGCTCCGAGAGATCGCCGGTGCCGAGCACGAGGCCGCCGCGGTCGTTGGCGAGGCGGAACAGATAGTCGGTGCGCAGCCCGGCCTGCACGTTCTCGAAGGTGACGTCGTAGACCTGTTCGCCGCGGCCGAAGGGATGGTCGATGTCCTTCAGCATCTGCGTCGCCGCGGGGCGGATGTCGAGTTCGGCGGCGCTGACTTGAAGCGACGACATCAGCGCATGCGCGTAGGACTTGCTCTGCGCGCCCGTGGCGAAGCCGGGCATCGTATAGGCCAGGATGTTGGTGCGGGGAAGGCCGAGCAGGTCGATCGCCTTCGCCGCGACGATCAGCGCATGCGTGGAATCGAGCCCGCCGGAGACGCCGATCACGATGCGCTTGGTGCCGGTGGCGCGCAGCCGCTGGACGAGACCCGCGACTTGGATGTTGTAGGCCTCGTAGCAGTCCTGATCGAGCCTCGCGGGATCACTCGGCACGAACGGAAAGCGCTCGATGCTGCGCATGAAGCCGATGTCATCGAGGGTCGGCTGCAGCTCGAAGCCGATGCGGCGGTAGTGCACGCCGGCGCGTTGCGCGCGCGCATTGTCGTCGAACGTGCCCATCAGCGCCCGCTCCTGGCGCAGCAGATCGAGATCGACATCGGCGAAGATGGTCTGGCCGATCTGGCGGAAGCGCTCGCTCTCGGCCAGCAGCGCGCCGTTCTCGAAGATCGAGGTCTGGCCGTCCCAGGCGAGATCCGTGGTGGATTCGCCGACGCCCGCCGCCGCATAGACATAGGCTGCGAGGCAGCGCGCCGAGGTCGAGCGGCACAAGAGTGAGCGGGACTCGGCGCGGCCGACCGTGATCGGGCTGCCCGAGAGATTGGCGAGCACGGTGGCGCCGGCGAGCGCCAGCTCGGACGCCGGCGTCACCGGGATCCACATGTCCTCGCAGATCTCGACGCCGATGACGAGCCCGGCGACGTCAGCGGCGGCGAACAGCAGATCCGTGCCGAATGGCGCCATGGTCTCGGCGACCTCGATCATCTCGCCGCGGATGCCGGCGCCGGAGGCGAAGTGACGGCCCTCGTAGAACTCGCGATAGGTCGGCAGGTAGCTCTTCGGGATGACGCCGAGTACCTCGCCGCGATGGATCACGACGGCGCAATTGTAGACGCGATGCGCAAAGCGCAGCGGCGCGCCGACGATCATGACCGGCATCAGGTCGTGCGAGGCTTCGACCAAGGTGAGCAGGCCGCGCTGGACGGCGTCGAGCAGCGGATCCTGCTTGACCAGGTCCTCGATCGCGTAGCCGGACAGGCAGAGCTCCGGAAACACCGCGACCGCCGCCCCCTGGTCATGGCAGGCGCGCGCCGCCGCCAGGATCGCCGCCGCGTTGGCGGTGGGGTTGGCGACGCTGGAGGCGGTGACGCAGGCGGCGACGCGGGCAAAACCGTGCCGGTAGATCGAATGGAAATTCATCGTGGCAGTCCATCTCCTGTCACCTGATCATACGACATGGACCATGACGGGAGCCATAACAAGGGCGGCAGGCCAGCACCGCCAGGGGCGCAGGCTGTGACCTCCGCACGCGTCATTTGAATTGCGCGGGCCACCCGGTGCCGGGTAACTCGAGGCTCGCTTCTTCGCGCCATCCGGGTGAACGGCATCCATGAACCTCTTCGTCATCGGCTTCGGCTACACCGCGCAGCGCTTCGTCGAACTGCACCGCGGCGCGTTCGCGCGCGTCGGCGGCACGGTGCGCGGCGCCGACAAGCGCGCGCAGCTGGCGCCTGATGACATCGACCTGTTCGACGGCACGGCGCCGGCCGCGACGCTGGCGAAAGCCGCGGGCGCCGACGTCGTGCTGATCTCGGTGCCTCCGGGAGCCGGCGACGACCCGGTGCTGGCCACGTTCGGCGACGCTATCACGGCAGGGCGCGCGCGCCGCGTAGTCTATCTCTCGACTGTCGGCGTCTATGGCGACCATCAGGGCGGCTGGATCGACGAGGACACGCCGCTGGCGCCTGAGCACGACCGGGTGCAGGCCCGGGTCCGCGTCGAGGCGGACTGGCGCGCGCGGATCGGCGACCGGCTCGCGGTGCTCCGGCTCGGCGGCATCTACGGGCCGGGCCGCAATGCGCTGGTCGAGCTGCGGGCCGGGCGGGCGCGGCGCATCGTCAAGCCGGGACAGGTGTTCAACCGCATCCATGTCGATGATGCGGGCCGCGCGATCATGGGCGCGATCGAGCGCCGGCAAGGCGGCGCCTGGAACATTGTCGACGACGAGCCGGCGCCGCCGCAGGATGTCATCGCCTACGCCGCCGCGCTGACGGGCATCGCGCCGCCGCCCGAGCAGCCGTTCGACCGCGCCGAGCTGTCGCCGATGGCGCGCAGCTTCTATGCCAGCAACCGCCGCATCCGGAACGTCCGCGCCAAGCAGGAGCTCGGCGTCGTCTTTGCCTACCCGACATATCGTGCCGGGCTCGACGCGCTGTGGGCCGCGGGCGAAGGGCGCTGACGCGAGATTTTCTGGGACACCGGCGAAACCTTCCGCCGCGCTCGCGATTGCCACGAACAGAGATTGTCATGCGGGTTTGACGCGACTGCACGTCGTGCACCCCTCACACGACGGATGTTCGACGTGCAAGGCGATCAACCCATCAGCTGGCTGATGTTTCACGCTCGCGGCCGCGATCATCATTGCCGCCGGCGCGTTCCTGGCCTTCCTGCGCTCGCGACACAACCGCGAGATCGCGGCGGGCCCGGCCGGACCTGCGCACCGCGCCCGCGTCGTCGCCGACTGGAGCCGGTGCCGAGAGCGGCGGGCATCCGGAGGCCAATCCGCCGGCGAGGTAAAAAATACCCCCTGGAAGTAAGAAGGCCGCGCAATGCGCGGCCTTCTCTGATGTTCACGTGGCCGGACCAATCAGATCGCGGCTGCGACCTTGTCGAGGCCGATGGTACGCGCAAGCCGC
The DNA here is from genome assembly GCF_032489615.1 of Bradyrhizobium sp. SZCCHNR1051. Classification (NCBI taxonomy): domain Bacteria; kingdom Pseudomonadati; phylum Pseudomonadota; class Alphaproteobacteria; order Hyphomicrobiales; family Nitrobacteraceae; genus Bradyrhizobium; species Bradyrhizobium sp. SZCCHNR1051. Next base: position 159,546 of record NZ_JAUEYJ010000009.1, read on the forward strand.
CGCACTTCGTCCTTCTGGTCCTCGCGCAGCTGCCACAGCAGCGGCATCGCGGCCGACTTCAGCTGTTGCACTTCATCCGAATCCGGATCGATCGCCACCGCGCCCGGCTTCGCCGCGCCCTGGCGGCCGGCGTGGATCTTGCGGGCGACGGCGCGCAGCGCCGTCTCGACCGCCGGCCAATAATATTCCTGGCTCGACGACAGCCGCAGCCGCTCCTTGATGCCCGCGATCTGGCCGTCCGACAGCAACGAATAGGCCTTCTGCACCTCCGGCTTCAGCGGCGCCGGGGCCGGCTCGCTCCTGGCGAGAATCTTTGACTTCGGCACCACCGGCTCGGCAGCGACGACGGCCGACGCTTTCGCCATTTCCGGCTCGGACGGCGCATAGGCAAAGGCCTGGCGCAGCGTCGCCTTCGACGGGGCACTCGGCTGCTGCACCTCGGGAGCCGCAAGTGTGACCATCGCCAGGCGGTCGCCCTTGGCTTCACGGTTGGAGATTGGGCTCTTCGCCACCACAGGCGGCATCATCGCACCGGCCGAAGGCACGCTGTCCCGCATCAGGACGCTTGTCACGGCCGCGCCTGCGATCAGCACGCCCAGCACAGCGACAAAAGCGATCGACTTCGTCACGCAATTCTCCGTATCCCGGCGGAAAGCCGCAGCTTGCCGAAAAGTGGGAGTTAATTAAGGCTTTACGATGCCACAGAAACACAGAGGCCACCATTCTGCCCTGTGAACATGACGGATATTTTTTCACGCCGCCGAATACAGCTCGGCCGGCATCAGCAGATCGTACGCGGCCTGGATGTCGGCGACGATGTCGGAGGCCTCCCAAAGCGCCGCCGGTTCCACCGAATGCAGGCTGATGGTCCAGTTCCCGCCGCGAGCGGTGCGGGGAACGCTCATGATGTCGAACTGGACGTTGCGGCACAGCGGATGCCGCTGCAAAGCATGCCCGACGCGGATCCGGATCTCCTCGAGCGTCGCCCGCTCCTTGTCCTGCCGTAGCCCGATGCCCATCGCACGATTCCGCCAAGTTCAAGCTCCGCGGATTGTGGGACCCGATGGTTAATGGTGCCTTAAGGACACACATCACGTTTTCTCTCATGATCGGAGGCCACCCGCGCCGCCGTACTCATCAGCCGTCCGCGCGACCAGCACGGCGACCGACGGGATGTCGGTGACCCCCGAGGTCGCGTGCCCCGCGCTCCAGATGTCGCGCCAGCGTCTCGGCCGCGCCTCGCGCGCGGCGATGTCGATGTCGCTGCCGATCTCGATCGCGCCGCGCGCCGGCAACGCTTCGGGATCGAGCCCGGCCGCGACGATCGACGGCCGCAGCATGCTGGTCGGCAGGCCCGTGAAGGCCGAGGTGAGCAGCACGTCGTCGGCCGAGCTTGCCACCAGCATCGCCTTGTAGCGATCATCGGCCATGCTTTCGCGCGTGGCGATGAACTTCGTGCCCATATAAGCGAGATCGCAGCCGAGCACTTCGGCCGCCCGCAAGGCCACGCCGTCGCTGATGCCGCCCGCGAGCACGATCGGCCCGGCGAAGAACGCCCTGACCGCGCGCACGAAGGCGAACGGGTTGAGCCAGCCGGTCTGGCCACCCGCGCCGGCCGTGAGCAGCACCAGCCCATCGGCGCCGGCTTCCACCGCGCGCTCGGCATGACGGATCGAGGCGACGTCGGCCAACACCAGCGCGCCCGCATCATGCAAGGGCGCAACGACCTTCGCCGGCGAGCCGACCGATGTGATCACGATCTCCGGCCGGTGCCGCAATAGCACCGCGAGATCGTCCTTCAGCCGCGCGTTGGAGTGATGCACGATCAGATTCGGGCAGACCGGCGCAGTCGCCGCCCCGCTGGTATCGCTGCTGCGCGCAAGCCGATCCGCAATCCGGAACAGCCAGGCGTCGAGCTCGTCGGGGGTGCGGCAATTGACCGTCGGGAACGCGCCGATCACGCCATTGGCGCAGGCCGCGCTCACCAGCTCGATTCCCGACACCAGAAACATCGGCGCTGCGATCAGCGGCAGGCGCAGCCGCGTCCGCAGCCCGGCCCATCGAGTCTCCCGCACGGCGCTTCCTCCCTGATCTCTGTTCGGCTCAGGGATAACGACGCAGCCGCATGCGATCAATCGTTGCCGAAGAAGCTGAAGCGCGGCCCCTCCATGCCGAGCGGCTGCGCCGCATAGGCGCGGGGCGTCGTATCCTCGCGCACCGCCTGCTCGACGGCGCGCAGATCCTGCTCGCGGCGCTGGCGCCGGCGCTCGACATATTGCCGGTGCCGGTCGGCGCGGCGCTGCTCGGCGACGCGCTTGCGCTCGGCCCCGCGCGCCTTCAGGTCCGCGTCCTGAACTTTTTCTGCGGCCTTCTCCTGGAGCTTGGCCTGGGCTTCGTCGGACGTGGTGGCCGGGGTGGTGGCCGCCACCGCAGAAGCCGCGGGCGCAGCGTTCGCGTCCGGCGCAGCCGCCTGCTGCGACGGCGCGGGACTGGCCGAGGCCGACGTCGCAGGCGCCGTCTCGGCTGCTGCAGGCGACACCTTGATCGGCGTCTTCGCAGCCGCCTGCGTCGCCGCAAGATACGAGGTGGCGGTCGGACTTGGCGACGGCGCGTCCGGTCCGGAGCGCTCGAGCTTGGTCGATTCCATCACCAGCGATCGCGGATGCATGCCCTCGGCCAGAATGAGCCCACCGCCGAGACCGGCCGCGACGGCGATGGCGACCGTTCCGGCTCCTGCAAAAAAGGCTGTCGAGGTGCGCATGGCCTTGCTCCTTATTCTTCGGCCGGGCAACGCGGGGCGCGCTGCGATGTTCCGGGAACGGCAGAGCGCGCCTTGAGCGCGAGGCACTTTCTGATAGCGTCGGCAACAAGCCATGCGACGCCACAACGATCGCGGCCTCCCGGGAGGACGTTCCATGAGCCATCAGCTTCACACGTTTCCAGTCGTCTGCGAGCAGACCCTGCTCACCCTGTCGCGTCACCCCTCGCGCACCGCTTTCAGCTGGCCCGGCGGATCGCTGTCGTATCAGGGCGCGATCGACCTGATCGGGCGCATGCAAGGCGTGTTCATGCGCCTCGGCCTTTCGCCGGGAACACGTGTCGCGTTGCTCACCGCGAACCGCGCCGATACCTGGTGCGCCGGCACGGCGGCACAGCTGTCGCGGCTCGCCATCACCTGGCTGCATCCGCTCGGATCGCTGGAGGACCAGCTGTTCCAGCTGTCGGATTCGGAATCGCAGGTGCTGGTGATCGATGCGGCAGCGTTCCGCGACCGCGGCGGTGAGCTCGCCGCGCGCGCCGACGGCCTCCGTCACGTGTTCACGCTGGGGCAGGCCGGCTATGGCGCTGACCTGCTCGCCGCAATCGAGCAGGCCGGCCACGCCACCGCACGCAATTTCGCCACGCCCGACGACATCGCGACCCTGAACTACACCGGCGGCACCACCGGAAAGTCGAAGGGCGCGCTGCGCCATCACCGGGAGTATGGCGGCTTCGCCACCGCGATCCTCGCCGATTTCGAGATTCCGGAGCGTGCGCGCTACCTGACGGTGGCGCCGATCAGCCATGTCGCCGGCACCAAGGTGCTGCCGACCCTGATGCGCGGCGGCACCGTGCACATGCTGAAGGGATTCGATCCCGAGGCCGTGCTGGCGACCATCGCCCGCGAGCGCATCGACTTCACGCTGTTCGTGCCGACGATGATCTACGTGCTGCTCGATCATCCCGCGTTGGCTAGGACCGATCTCTCCTCGCTCGAGCTCGTGCTGTACGGCGCCTCGGCGATGTCGCCGACGCGGCTCGTCGAGGGCATCGAGCGCATCGGCCCGGTGTTCTCGCAGCTCTACGGCCAGACCGAATGCTATCCCGTCTCGGTGCTGCGCAAGGCCGATCATGATCCGAAGCAGCCGGAGCTGTTCCTGTCCTGCGGCTTCCCGATCGCGGCCTGCGAGGTCAAAATCCTCGACGACGACGATCGGGAGGTCGCGCAGGGCGAAGCGGGCGAGATCTGCGTGCGCGCGCCGCATGTGATGGCGGAGTATTGGAAGCGGCCGGACACCACGGCGGAGACGTTGAAGAACGGCTGGCTGCACACCGGCGACATCGCCCGCCGCGACGAGCGCGGCTACATGTACATTCTCGACCGCAAGAAGGACATGATCGTCTCCGGCGGCTTCAACATCTTCCCGCGCGAGATCGAGGACGTGCTGACGCAGCACGCCGACGTCGCGATGTGTGCGGTGGTGGGCGTGCCCGACGACAAATGGGGCGAGGCCGTCACCGCGATCGTGGTGCCCCGCGCCGGCGCGCAGATCGACGCTGCCGAGCTGATCGAGCTCGTGAAGGCGCGCAAGGGCTCGGCCCATGCGCCCAAGAGCATCTCGTTCGTCAAGGAGCTGCCGATGACCGGCGTCGGCAAGGTCGACAAGAAGGTGCTGCGCGCACGGTTCTGGGAGGGCCGCGGGCGGATGGTGGGGTAGCGGCATCATCAGCTCCCTCGATCGCCACCGTCATTGCGAGGCGCTCTTGCGCCGAAGCAATCCAGGGCCGCGGATGAGGCCCTGGATTGCTTCGCTCCGCTCGCAACGACGGCAATCCAGACTCGCGGCTCTGCAATGCCGATGGAAGCTCTCGCCCGTAGCCGCCGCGCTCCGCTGTCGTCCCGGGCAAGCGAAGCGCGACCCGGGATCCATAACCGCAGGGCAGCGTCGTAAGCGCTGACGTCGCGACCCGCGTGCCTCGACCATCGTCCTGTGATTATGGGTCCCGGCGTTCGCCGGGACGACAGCCTCTGTGTGGCGCGATACTCGCCACGCGATCCGCTGTCTCCAAACACCACTGAATGCGTTGCCCCCATTGCAGACATGACATTGCTGCCTCGCGGCGCACCTGCGTCCGAGTCTTGCTGGTGTCGTTCCCCTCCAACTCACGGAGGGTGCAGGGAAGGCCAGGCCTCGACCGAGGCCTGCGGTCCGCGTGCAGCAAAAAAGCACGCGGCAGAACCACAGGTTCGGCCGGATAGACCCGGCCTTCCCTGCGCGGTGGCTTTACGATTTATACGCAGTCTCCTCGGTGACCGGCTTGTTTGCCACCGTGGCGACAACGCGTTTCACGCGTTGCGCGGGCCTCAGCGTCGGGAGGCCAGGACCCTGCGACTTCACCGTCCGCGACGTGGCGTACGTCGGCATGCCCAAAGCATGCTGCGCCCCATCGCGGCCACCGCATCCCACCCCAACGCATCGTGACGTTCGCGAAGCGCCCCTCGTCAGTGAAGCGGGATGGGGAGAAAAGACCATGGATTTCTGAAAATGCAAAGTCGAATATTTTTCGCTCCGCATCTGGACAGCCCAAATCAGCTTGATCGCGCGAGCGAATTTCGTCTTTGCGCGCGCCGCTGCGGACGCCCGACCTGCGCCGGAAGGTATCGATGGGGAAGCAAGCCTGCTCGTCGGCCAAATCAACCTCGCTGCGGCACAACGAATCCCACGCGACGCGCAACAGAGGGCCCAACGTAAAGCCGGTCTGCACTCCGACCCGCTGTCGTGCCGAACAAGCGAAGCCGGACGATGTGCAGGCATCGGCGCGTTCGCGCGACCCAGGACCGATACCACAGGACGTGGCGAGCCCAGATGCATCAACGCGCGTGCCTCGAATATGGCCCTGGGGTTATGGGTCCCGGCGTTCGCCGGGACGACACTGATTTTGTCGAACGAGCGTCCGGACACGACAACCATCTCACAACGCCGCGAACGCAGCGCGCGACGGTGCGAGCGGCAACCAGTCCGGGATGCGGCGCTTGGCGAGCCAGTACGGTCGCCACAGCCTGCGCCAGGTGGCGAGATCGAGCGGGGCCTGGCGCCATTTGATCCTGCCCGTCTCGATCTGCGGCAGGTCGTGCAGGTGCAGCCACCGCCGTGCGATCCACCACAGCTCGCGCGGCGCGGCGGCATTCCCGGGGCCTTCGAGCTGGATGATGTTGAGCAACGGATCATGACAATGGAGCCCGGTCTCCAACGTCGCGACGCGCTCGCCATTGCGCCAGACGCTCCACAGCCGCGAGCGGTTATGGGCGATGTCGTCATCATAGGTGCGGACGCAGTTGCGCATGACGACCGCTTCCTCGACGATGGCCGGGATGTCATCGAGCGGCCTGAATTCATAATCACCCACACGGCCCGGGTTGAGCCACATGTTGCGGATCGGCCGCTGACCGATGTTGAGGTGCAGCGTCGTGTTCGCTCGCCAGGCGAAGGCGGCTGTCCGTGCGGCGTCGAGCTTCATGGCCGGAGTCCACGGCCGTTCGATGAGCTCGCGGCCGAAGCAGCCGGGCTGTCCCGAGAACCAGATCCACAGACCGAGCAGATGCATGTGATCGCGCTTCGGCGCCCGCAGATACTCGCGAGCGATCCAGACGGCGGCGGCCTCATGCGCCAGCGCCGCCATCTCCGCCACGAGCTGCAGCCAGGTCGGCATCAGCTTCGGCGAGCGCGGCAAATGGTTGCCGATCTGCCGCCGGAACAGCTCGCCGTTTGGCAGGGGCGGGATCTGACGGACGAACGCCTCCGGTGGCAGCTTGCGCAGCCAGAGCGGCAGACCGGCCGCGGCCGCCGCCTCGGCCAGCGGACGCCCCGCGATCACGCACGCGATCGCCCGCTCCGGATCGACGTCCGGGCGCGGCACCGCCAGCGCGAACAGCAGCGCCGGAAAGCTGAGCGCGAGGTCGGCGAGATGAGGATGTCGCATCGCGCATGCGCGCACGCGGGATTGAAGACGAGACGAATAGCGCCGCAGCCGGCGTTCGCGCAGGTCGGAACGCTCCGGCTCCCGGCTGGGAGTCAGCAAGAGATTTGATGTCATGACACGACGGTTCAAGCGCAGGCCACGAGGGCCGCGGGCTTTTCGATGAGATGCGAAAGGGTCAAATCATGGCCGGGACAATCATCCCGGTCGGCCGCGTCAATGATCGCGCAGCGAGCCCGGGAAGCGCGTGAGTCTGGACATCGTCGCCTCCTGCGTTGAAGTTGGGATGCGCTGAACTAGCGTGTTTCTCGGCAGAGCGCAACCATGGCTGCCGCCTCCTCCCAGCCCGATGCACACGGGTCATCGTTGCGAAAGGTTGTCGGCGACCGGCACCGCCGTCGCGGGCCCTCCCGAAACGACGAAGCGATCCAGGCCTTCCAGACAGATGATTCGACTTGGCCCTGGATTGCTTCGCTGCGCTCGCGACGACGTGGTGAGTGAGCAGCGACCTGGATCGTTGATACTGACTGCGCGGAGCGATGCACCAGCCCTAGCGCTTCCCCTTCGTCATGTTCAGCGCCACCGCGGCGCGGATCAGCGCCATGAACGCCGTCTCATCGATCACGTCGCCTTCATGAAGGTCGATGGCGCGGCGGGTGTTGCCGTCGAGGCTGGCGTTGAAGAGGCCGGAAGGGTCCGGCAGCGAGGCTCCCTTGGCGAAGGTCAGCTTCACCGCGGCCTTGTAGGTCTCGCCGGTGCAGACGATGCCGGCATGCGACCATACGGGAACGCCGCGCCACTTCCACTCTTCGACGATATCGGGATCGGCCCGTTTGATGAGATCGCGGACGTAGCTGAGCGTGACGCCGCGCCAATCCCCGAGCTCCTTGATCCGGGCGTCGATCGGCTCCGACGGAGACTGGCTCCCCTCGCCGACGCTCGTGGCCTTCGTTGGTTTCGCCATGACGCTTGTTCCCGTCCACCTGCTTGTCGTTTCACCTGCGTGTAGTCCGCGTCGTAGTTATACGACCATCTTGGCCTGCTCAAGTTTAGAGCAATATTGATAACTCCACGGCCAAGCGGCACAGTGCACCAACGAGGTGTCGTCCAACATCACCGAGGTGCAGCACGGCTGCCAACGAGAACGGCTCGGCCTCGTCCCAGGTGCTGTCGGCGGCGCAGTCGCTGTCACAGGACAGCAACCGGCTGAAGCTGGAGGTGGGACGATTCTTGAACACGGTGCGGGCGGCGCAAGAGCGAAATCGTTCGTCGTTGAACTCGTTCACTCGCGACAACGGCAGTGTGTTCCCTCTCCCGCTTGCGGGGGAGGGCTAGGGAGTGGGCCGCTCCAGCGGCGGTGTGCGTGGCGTCCCCTCTCCAACTCTCCCCCGCAAGCGGGGGAGAGGGCGCAGCGGAGCTTGGCGCGGGGTTGATCGGTTCACCGGAAACGAAGCAGGCAACTGCCGATCACCGGCCCAACTTAATAACACCTCGCCGCGGCGCGCCGTTGGAAACGAAGCAGCGCCGGTGCGGTGATCAGTTCGCCAACTCGCTGTGAACGCAATCCGGACGGCTGACCGCCCCCTCACCGCTTCTCGATCACGAGGCTCTGCACCACGCGGCCGAAATAGCCCCTGACATCACCCAGCCGCGCCATCGCCAGACCGGCGCCGTCCGGGCCGATCCAGCTTTCGGCATCGAGCAGGATCCAGTCGCCGACCGGCTCGCGGGCCATGTTCACGGTGAGGTCGGCGTTGAGGAAGGTGTAGCTGTGGAAGTCGAGAGCAGCGGAGGTGCCGTTGCAGAAGTCGCTCGCGACCACGGCGCGCATCGCCTGCGACACGGCGTGGCCTTCGACCAGCGGCCAGTCGACGCGGTACCAGATCGCGCCGGGTCCCTTGACGCCGAACCGGCCGCGCGCGGCGCGCAGGGTCATGCCGCGCACGAACGGGCTGGTCGAGAAATCCGCAGGCTCCGGCAACGCATCGTCAGGACCGACCAGATCGACCGGCAGCTCGCGGACATCGTCCGGAAGCGGCACGGCATCCTGCCTGATCTTGAGCACCGTCGCCGTGACCACCACCGTATCGCCGGCGCGCAGCCGCACCGCGCAGAGCTGGATTTTGCGGCCCTCGCGCAGCACATCGGTCTCGATGAGGAGCTCTGCGAGCGGCACCGGGCGCATCAGGTCGATGGTGACGCGGGCGATGCGCATCGGCGACGTCGTCGGAATGCGCTCGGCCGCCCATACGGCCAGCGCCGACGGCGCGGACCCGTGTTGCATGGTCGGATCCCACGGTCCTGCAGCATCGGAGCTGACGGCGACCCGATTGTCCGCGATGCGGAAGATCGGCCGCATCAGCGCGCGCCTCGCCACGTCTCAGCCGGCGCTGGCAAAGGCGCGGTCGGCGCCATTGGGCAGTTCGATGTCGACCTCGAGCGTCGAGACATGCTTTCCCCGATCCATGCGAACGATGACCTTGTCCGGATCGAGTACCACATGGCGCGAAACCACGGCGAGGATTTCCTCGCGCAGCTGCATCAGGAGATCGGGCTGTCCGCGCAGGCTGCGCTCATGCGCGAGCAGGATCTGCAGCCGCTCCCGCGCGACAGGCGCGGAGGCCGCACGCCCCGTAAAGAGCCGCAGCACGCTCATGCAGCCCTCCGTCCCAAGAGCAGGTTCATCAGGCCCTTGCGCTCGGTCGGGATCTGCATCTCGACCTCCTCGCCGAGGAGGCGGCGCATCGCATCGTGATAGGCGCGCGCGGGGGCGCTCGCGGGGCTGTTGAGCGTCACGGGACAGCCGACGTTGGAAGCGCGCAGCACGTCCTGGCTCTCCGGCACGATGCCGAGCAGCGGCGTCGCGAGAATCTCCAGCACATCCTCGATCGACAGCATCTCGCCGCGCGCGGCGCGGCCGGCATCATAGCGCGTGATGAGAATGTGCTTCTCGACGCGCTCGCCGTTCTCGGCGCGCACCGTCTTGGAATCGAGCATGCCGATGATGCGGTCGGAATCGCGCACCGACGACACCTCCGGATTGGTGACGATGACCGCCTCGTCGGCATAGCGCATCGCCAGCATGGCGCCGCGCTCGATGCCGGCCGGGCTGTCGCAGATCACCCAGTCGAACGTCTTGCGCAATTCGGCGATGACGCGGCCGACGCCGTCCTCGGTGAGCGCGTCCTTGTCCTTGGTCTGCGAGGCCGGCAGCAGCCACAGATTTTCCAGCCGCTTGTCGCGGATCAGGGCTTGCGGCAGCTTGGCGACGCCGTGCACGACGTTGATGAGATCGAACACGACGCGGCGCTCGGCGCCCATGACCAAGTCGAGATTGCGCAGGCCGACGTCGAAATCGACGACGACGACCTTCTCGCCGGCCTGCGCCAGCGCCGCGCCCATCGCCGCCGTCGTGGTGGTCTTGCCGACGCCACCCTTGCCCGACGTCACTACGAGTACTTTCGACATGTCACGAATCCTCCTGCTACTCAGTTCAATGCAACGATCTTCATGGAATGACCTTCGAGCCGCGCCTGCGCGGCCCGGCCGCGCAACGCGGCGTCGATCTGCTCGGCCGTCTGGTAGTAGCCGTCGATCGCGACCAGCTCGGCCTCGATCTTCTGGCAGTAGATGCGCGCCGCCGCGTTGCCGTTGATGCCGGCCATCGCGCGACCGCGCAGCGCGCCATAGACGTGGATCGAGCCGCCGGCGACGATCTCGGCGCCCGACGACACCGCGCCGAGCACGGTGACGTCGCCGTCGGGAAACACGATCGACTGGCCGGAGCGCACGGGCTGGTCGAGCAAGAGCGACGTCGGCTGCTGCAGCTGTGGCTTCTCCGGCTCGATCTCCTGCACGGCGCAATGACGGCCGCCGGACAACAAGGGGGGCATGCCGAGCGACAGCCGGCCCTGCTCGACGCCTTCAAGCCCGAGCACGCGGATGTTGCGCGACTCGATGCTCTTGATGAGGTGCGTGATGGCGAGCGGGCTCAGATCCACCGCGGAGAGATCGAGCACGATCGGCTTGCCGACGAAGAAGCCGGGCGAGCCCGCGAGCGTTGCATCGAGCTCGCTGAGCCAGTCGGCAATCGGCACCACCGGCGAAAACACGAAGGCTACGTAGGAGCGCCCGCGCAGACGAATAACAGGACGCACCGTTTCAGCGCTGGCACTCATGACCATCCGACCCAACCTTCTTAGTGATTGGTTAACTGTCGGCGCCAGATGGTTAACGGATGGTTAAATCGACGCTAAGCCGCTCAAAAATCGACAGCGGCCCGCCCGACATAGTTCGATGATGATCGAATCAAGGCGCAATCTTGGCATCAATGAGACGCAATTCATGAGCATCTGCGTCAAGACCTATCATGCCTCATTTTAATCACATCATGATGATAACTTTAACGTACATATAATTCGGAACCGACGACTTTAGGAGGTTCCGATCGATTGACACTCGTCAGGGGGCGGGGCATGGGATCGATAGAGGCGCCCAAGGCACGGCAAACGTGCCACGGCGCCTTGCAGGAAGGGACCGCTGGCGTGCGATCGTTGATCGACGCGAAACGTCTGATTCTGCGAGTGATTCCGTGTGGACTGAAGTGGCAGACCAGCTCCCGCTCTTCGTTTGAAACTAGCTCTCATACGAACCGTGGCAGAAGCGTATCAGTTTCCGGAATCGAGCGTCAGAGGAGTAGCGTATGAGTTCGTTGAGTGAACAGAATCCGATGAACCCGCAGGACCCGCTGCACTACGCACCGCGGTGGCTGCGCGAACGTCCGGAAGCCGCGCGTCTATCTCTCGTCGGTGACAATGCCAAGGCAGCGGAGGCGGCCGAGCGTCCCGCTTCGGGACAGCAAGGACCGCTCGATGCTCGCCTGGAGACCGCCGTGTTCGAATCCCTTCGTCAGTCGCTGAATCCGCAGGTCATGCGCGAGCCGCCGGATCTGGAGCGCGAGCGCGACCGCCGCTCGGTCGTGTTCAAGGTGGCTGGCCGCTTCGCCGCCGCAACCGGCGTCGCCGCCGTCGTCGCGCTGTTCTTCGTCAACATCGTGCCGGTGTGGCGCCAGCCCGACGCGAGCTCGTCCTTCGTCGCCGCCGTGCAGTCGATGAAGACGCTGCCACCGGTCGCCGCCGACGTGCAGGACGCCAAGGCGGACCAGACCAGTGCGCTGCCGGAGCGGGTCGAGCCGCAGGCTCCCGCGCTGTCGCAGTTCAAGTCGCTGCTCGCGGACGCTCCGGCGCCGACGGCAGAGGCCGACACTCCCGAAAAGCCCATGCTGCAGCAGTTCATGCAGTGGAACCAGAAGACGGGTCAGATGGAGCGGGTTCGCTAAACCCTCTACACGACTGATCCGACTTCCAACACATCACAGGCGACGATGATCGACGTCCTACCGCAGAAAGCGGCAGCACGCCGTCCGCTGGCTCATGCCCGTGTGGCAGCCATCCTGCTCGCGTCCCTCGTGGCCAGCGAGGCCGTTGCTGCGCCCGGCGAGAATGTGAGCGTGGCGCGCCAGCTCGGCGGCCGCGTCGGCCCGATCATTGGCGCCGCGCTCGCGTGCCGCGACATCGCCCGGCCGCGCATCCAGGCCATCATCGAGAAATTCCAGCTCGTCATCCGCGAGGCCGCCTCCAGCGAGGCCGACCGTGACGAGCTGACGCGCCTGCTCGACCGCTACGTGGCCGAAGGTCGCAGTCTCGTCACGTCAGGCCGGATGGATTGCGGCGGCGCCGATCGGCAGCTTGCCGATCTCGAACGATCCATCGCCGCGCCGCCTCCGACGCGCGCGAACCTGCCCGCCGTGAGCATCGGACCTGCGACCGCGCAGGCCGCGACCGTACCGGCGCAACTGCTGCCGCCGGCCGGCAACGTGCGCGGAGTGACGCAGAGCGAGATCAAGCTCGGCATGGTCATTCCCTACAGCGGACCGGTGAAGGAGAGCGGCCGGCTGCTCAAGATCGGCGTCGAGGCGGCGTTCAATCGCGCCAACGAGGCCGGTGGCGTCAACGGCCGCATGCTGAAGCTCGTCACCGCCGATGACGGCTACGATCCCGCGCGCACGCTGGATGCGATGAAGCTGCTCTACGAGAAGGAGCAGGTGTTCGGCTATATCAGCAATTTCGGCTCGGCCACCGCCGCGGTCGCCATCCCCTACGCGCTCGAGCGCCGCACGCTGTTCTTCGCGCCCTATACCGGCGCCAACGTCGTGCGCCACGATCCGCCCGACCGCTACGTCTTCAACTACCGGCCGAGCTATGCCGAGGAGACCGACGCGCTGGTCCATTATCTCGTGAAGATGCGAAGGCTGCATCCGCGCCAGATCGTCGTGTTCGCGCAGAATGACGCCTTCGGCGACGCGGGCTTCGCCGGCGTGGCCAAGGCGTTCCGCACGCTCGGCGCCAGCGACAATTCGATCGTGCGGGTCAACTACCCGCGCAACACGGTCGAGGTCGACGACGCCATCAATCAGTTGAAGCTGCTGAAGACCCCGGTCAAGGCGGTGGTGATGCTGGCGACGACGCGCGCCGCGGCCAAATTCATCGAGAAGGCCCAAGGCGTATTTCCGGGCGTCATCTTCGCCAACATCTCCGCGGTCGCGGGCTCGGCGCTCGCCAGCGAGCTGATGCTGCTCGGACCGCGCTACGCCGAGGGCGTGATCGTCAGCCAGACCGTGCCCGGCGTCGCCGGCTATTCGAGCCTGGTCCTCGAATACAAGAACGCACTTGCGAAATACGCCCCGGGCGAGCCGGCCGACTACACCTCGCTCGAGGGCTACATCGCCGCGAGCATCCTGATCGAGGGACTGAAGCGCGCCGGTCCGAACTTTGATACCGAGCAACTGGTCGAAACGCTCGAGAATATGCGCAACATCGATCTCGGCCTGGGCACGCAGCTCGGCTTCGGCCGCGCCGAACACCAGGCTTCGCACAAGATCTGGGGCACCGCGCTGGACGACAGCGGCATCTATCAACCCGTCGAACTTGAATAGGATACCGCTAGAGGCAAGACAGCCTCAACTACCACGACAAAAGAGCGACAGTGAAACCCGACATTAATTCGAAATGCCACGAATAGTAGAACGAAGAGGGTTGGAAACAAGCTGAGCAGGTGGAAGGTTCGATGGCCGTGCGTTGGTCCGCGTTGATCATCGGGAGTGTTTTCGCAGCTCCCTTGAGCCCCGCTTTGGCGGCGGCTCCCGACGTCGTCCGGGAGCTTGGCGGCCGGGTTGGGCCGATCGTGGGACAGGCGTCCGCCTGCCCGGACATCGCGCAGGGCCGGGTCCAGAGCATCGTCGACAAATTCCGCGAAGCCATCCGCCAGGCGACGAGCAATGACGGCGAGCGCGATCAGCTGACCCGCAGCTTCAATGGCTACATCGCCGAGGGCCGTAGTCGTACGGGCGCCTCGCAGGCGACCTGCGCCGCCGCGGAGCGGCAACTGACGGAGCTCGAACGCTCGCTCGGCCAGCCGGCTGCGGCGACGGCCCCGATCACACCGGTCAAGGCCGAAGCGACGACTGGCGCCGTCACCGCGGGTCCCGTGCGCGGCATCACCGACCGTGAGATCCGCTTCGGCATGGTCCTGCCGTTCTCCGGCATCCGCAAGGAGACCGGGCGTCAGATGCGCCAGGGCATCGAGGCCGCGTTCGCACGCACCAACGATGCCGGCGGCGTCAACGGGCGCATGCTCCGTCTCCTGGCGGCCGACGACGGCTACGATCCGAACCGCACGCTGGCGGCGATGACGCAACTCTACGACAAGGAGCAGGTGTTCGGCTTCATCGGCAACGTCGGCACCGCCAACTCGCAGGCGGCGATCCCCTATGCGCTGGAGCGCCGCACGCTGTTCTTTGCGCCGAACACCGGCGCAGCAGTGGTGCGACGCGATCCGCCGGATCGCTACGTCTTCAACTATCGGGCGAGCTACGCCGAGGAGACGGCCGCGCTGGTGCGCTACCTGATCAGGATGAAGCGCGTCTCGCCCAAGCAGATCGCCGTGTTCACCCAGCAGGACCCATTCGGCGACGACGGTTTCGCCGGTGTCGCGAAGGCCTACCGACAGTTGAACCTCGGCGAGGCCGTGACGCGCATCAACTATCCGCGCGCGACGATGGACGTGGAAGAGGCGGTCAATCAGGTCAAGGCGCACAAGCCGGGACTCAAGGCGGTCATCATGGTGGCGACCGATCGCGCCGCCGCGAAATTCATCGAGAAGACGCGCGACGCGGTGCCGGGCCTGATCTACGCCAACGTGTCCGCCGTCGGCTCGACCTCGCTCGCGACCGAGCTGAAGCTGCTCGGTCCGCGCTTCACCAACGGCGTCATCGTCACGCAGGGCGTGCCGGCGGTTTCGGGCTATTCGAGCCTCGTGCTCGACTACAAGAACGCCCTGGCCAAATACGCGCCCGGCGAGGCGCCGGACTACACGTCTCTCGAAGGCTATATCGCGGCGACGATCTTGATCCAGGCGCTGAAGCAAACCAGCCCGCTCGACACCGAGCGCCTGGTCGACACGCTCGAATCGATGCGCAGCCTCGATCTCGGCCTCGGCACGACGCTCGCATTTGGACGCGCAGAGCACCAGGCCTCGCACAAGATCTGGGGCACTGCACTCGACGAAACCGGCACGTATCAGGCAATCGAACTTGAGTAGAATTAGCTTCGAAGGGGAAGAACTGGTGAAGACGTTTCGTTAGCAGGTCCTAAAGTATGATCGGAAAAAGGCGTGTCGGGTTACCGAAATGGTCATGCTCTTAGGAAAGGCTGGTCTGTGCATGGTGACGGTATTATGTCTTCTCCGTCGCAGACACGGCGTCAATTCACCAGGCGGAAGACCTGGATGGGGTCCAAAGTGGGATAGTGGCAATGAACTTTCGTTGTAGCGTGTTCTTGGTTGCGGCATTGCTCGCAACGCCCGCCAGCGCGGCGGGCACCAATGCGGATGTGGTGCGTAATCTTGCGAGCCGGGTCGGGCCGATCGTGGGAGCAGCATCCGCCTGTCAGGCGATCGACCAGGGCCGCGTTCAGGCCATTGTCGACAAGTTTCGCGAGGTGATCCGGGAGGCCTCCACCGGCGGCTCGGATCGTGACGAGCTCACCCGCGTCTTCAACGGCTACGTCGCCGATGGACGCAACCGCGTGGGGGCGGCGCAGACCGACTGTAACGCCGCGGGCCGCCAGCTCGCCGAGCTCGAGCGCTCGCTCGGGCAAAGCGCGCCGAGCCAGACCGCCACCAGCCTCGCCGGGGTGATCGCCCCGTCCGCGGCCGTGGCTGCGACGGCACCGACCGCGACACTGCCGCCAGCGTCCACCACCAACGTGCAGGGCGTCAACGCCAACGAGATCCGCTTCGGCATCGCCGCTCCGTTCTCGGGCGCTGCCAAGGAGCTCGGCCGGCAGATGAAGATGGGCATCGAGGCCGCCTTCAACCGCGCCAACGACGCCGGCGGCATCGCCGGGCGCTCGCTGCGGCTCTATTCGGCCGACGACGGCTACGAGCCGTCGCGGACGCTGGACGCGATGAAGCAGCTCTACGAGAAGGACAAGGTGTTCGGCTTCGTCGGCAATGTCGGCACCCCGACCTCTGCCGTGGCGATGCCCTACGCCCTGCAGCGCCGCGTGCTGTTCTACGGCGCGTTCACCGGCGCCAACCTCCTGCGCAACGATCCGCCGGATCGCTACGTGTTCAACTATCGCGCCAGCTACGCCGAAGAGACCGACACCGTCGTTCGCTATCTGGTCAAGCTGCGCCGCCTGCCGGCCAAGGACATCGCCGTGTTCGCGCAGCAGGACGCCTATGGTGATGCCGGCTTCTCCGGTGTGGCCAAGGCCTTCCGCTCGCTCGGCCTTGCCGACACGGCCATCTTGCGCCTCAACTACAAGCGCAACACGGTCGACGTCGACGACGCGGTCAACCAGCTGCGGGCATTGAAGAACCCGCCCAAGGCGATCGTGATGGTCGCAACCTATCGCGCAGCGGCGAAGTTCATCGAGAAGACACGCGATCTGTTCCCGCACATGATCTACACCAACGTCTCCTTCGTCGGCTCGACCGAGCTCTCGGACGAGCTGATGCTGCTCGGTCCGCGCTATGCCAGCGGCGTCATCGTCACCCAGGTGGTGCCGGCCGTCGGCGGCTATTCGAGCGCCGTGCTCGAGTACAAGAGCGCGCTCGAGAAGTACTTCCCGGGCGAGGCACCGTCCTACGTGTCGTTCGAAGGCTACGTCTCGGCCAACGTGCTGGTCCAGGCGCTGCGCCGGGTCGGCCCGCAGCTCGACACCGAGGCGCTGATCGACACGCTGGAGAACATGCGTGACATCGATCTCGGTCTTGGCGCCAAGCTCGGCTTCGGCCGCGCCGAGCACCAGGCCTCGCACAAGATCTGGGGCACGGCGCTCGACGAGCGCGGCAAGTTCCAGGCGATCGAGCTGGAATAGCTCGCCCGCTTGTTGCGGCCTCAACAAAAAAGCGCGACAGCCCTGGCTGCCGCGCTTTTCTTTTGTCCGTCGCGGAGCCGCTTAGAGCGGCGGATCGATTGCTTCGTCATATTCCTTCTTGAAGCGCGCGATCAGCTCGGCGGCGGGCAGCACGTCCTTGATGGCGCCGATGCCCTGCCCTGATCCCCAGATCTCCTTCCACGCCTTCGGCTTGGCGCGCTCGCCCGAAGCATCGGTGCCAAAGCTCATCTTCGACGGATCAGAGGTCGGGAGATTGTCCGGATCGAGGCCGGCTGCGACGATCGACGGCTTCAGGTAGTTGCCGTGCACGCCGGTGAACAGGTTCGAATAGACGATGTCGTCGGCGCCCGAGCTGGTGATCATCTGCTTGTAGCCTTCGACCGCATTCGCCTCCTTGGTGGCGATGAAGGCCGAGCCGATATAGGCGAAGTCGGCGCCGAGCACGCGCGCGGCACGGATGGCGCGGCCGTTCCCGATCGCGCCCGACAGAGCGATCGGGCCATCGAACCAGCTCCGCGTCTCCGCCACGAAGGCAAACGGCGAGATCGTGCCGGCATGTCCACCGGCGCCCGCCGCGACCAGGATCAAGCCGTCGGCGCCCTTCTCGATCGCCTTGTGCGCGAAGGTCTGGTTGATGACGTCGTGGAAGACGATGCCGCCCCAGCCATGCGCCGCCCGGTTCAGCTCCTCGCGCGCGCCGAGCGAGGTGATCATCATCGGCACCTTGTACTTCTCGCACAGCGCGAGATCCTGATCGAGCCGGTTGTTGGAGCGATGCACGATCTGGTTGACGGCGAACGGCGCCGACGGGCGTTCCGGATGCGCGCGATCATAGGCGGCGAGCTCCTCGGTGATGCGCGCCAACCATTCGTCGAGCAGCGCGGCCGGCCGCGCGTTGAGCGCCGGAAACGAACCGACCACGCCGGCCTTGCACTGCGCGATCACCAGGTCGGGCACGGAGATGATGAACAGCGGCGAGCCGATCACCGGGATCGACAGGCGGCCCTTGAACAAGGCGGGCATGGACATGGATGGGAATTCCTCTTCGTGAAATGCGGAAACGCTCGTGATCGCGAGCATGCCCGACATCATGCCGTGATGGCAATTCGCTCGCAGAGGGACCGGAAAAGCCCGATCAGGGTCTTGCGTTGAGGCGCTGGCGTGCCGGCGTCATTGGCAGAGCGCCGAGGTCACGTAGGTGTCGGTGCGGCAATCGCCCGGCTTGCGCTGGCGACCGGGGATCAGCACCCTCGCCGAGCAGGTCTCCGCGGAATCGGTGTTGAGGCTCTTGCCTTCCTTGTAACCCTTGCCCTGGCACAGCCGGTCGGCGCCAAGCTTGCAATCCGGCGTGGCGTTGGCGGCGATCGGACAGACGATGCGGCCGGAGATCATGGTCGAGGGCTTGGTGAGCCGCGAGAGCGTGTCACTGGTCTCCTTCAGCACACTCGGTGCGGCGTCGCCGCCGTTCGGGGCAGCCGGCCGGTCGGCTTGCCGCGGCGGGCCTGCGGGAGCGCCGGCCGTCTCGCCTTCGTTCGCGGGCGGCTCAGCCGTGGCCTCCGGACGCTTCAGCGGAATGATCGCCATCTTCTCGAACAGCTTGCCGAACTCCTCCACCAGACCCGGATTGGAGGACGGCGGCGCCGGCTGGACGGCAGGCGCCTGCTGCGGCGGCTGTTGCGGCGCTTCTCGCAGCCCCAAGGAAGGCGTCGTTTGCGCCGATGCCGCGGCGGCGGAGAGAACCGAGACGACGACGAGCAGCGCCGCCCCTGCCCCCGGCCCCGGGCGCAGCGGCCGCATCAGATCAGCTTCACGGCGACGACGAAGCCGGCCACCAGCACGGCCGCGCCGATCGCCACCCACAGGCCGAGATGCTTCTCGATGCGCACCCTGATCCATTCGCCATAGCGGTTGAGCAATATCGCGGCGATGAAGAAGCGGCCGCCGCGCGCGATGATCGAGCAGACGATAAACAGAAACAGATTATAGCCGGCGAAGCCCGACGTGATCGTGACCAGCTTGTAGGGGATTGGCGTCAATCCCTTCACCAGGATGATGACGGCGCCCCACTCGGCATAGGAGGCACGGAACGCCTCGACCTTGCCGCCGAGGCCGTAGAGCTGGATCAGCCAATGGCCGAGCGAGTCGTAGAGCAGCGCGCCGATGGCGTAGCCGACCAAGCCGCCCGCCACCGACGCCGCGGTGCAGACGCCGGCGAACAGCCAGGCCCGCTGCGGCTTCGCCAGCGACATCGGGATCAGCATCACATCCGGCGGCACCGGAAAGAACGAGCTTTCAGCGAAGGCAACCGCGGCCATGATCCACATGGCATGCGGTTTGTGGGCGGCGTCGATACACCAGTCGTAGATCCGTCTGAGCATGGTGGCGATGAAGCAAACCGGGCAGGATTTGTCCATGGCCCATATGCCGGTCCGAATCGGACCGCCACACTAGTGCCGCTTGCGGATGGTCCGGCTTTCGGCCGCGACGATCGGTCGCCCCGCCACCCGTCCGGGCGCGGCCTTGGCGACCTTCACCGGCGATTTCGGCAGCTTCTCGGCGATGCCGAGCATCAGCTCGCGCCGTTCCATCTCGCGCCAGACGTCCTCGGGCTGGACATCGAGCTCGGCCCATAGCACGGCCAGATTGTAGATCAGGTCGGCGCTTTCGCGCACCACGGCCTGGGCGTCGCCGCCGACGGCATCGATCGCAACCTCGATGGCCTCTTCGGCGAGCTTTTTGGCCATCTTGGCCGTGCCCTGCTGCATCAGCTTGGCCGTGCGCGATCGCGCGGGATCGAGATCCCTGGCCGCCAGGACAGCGCGATAGAGCCGCTCGATCGAATCAGTCATCCCGCCACAATAGTTAAATTCGATGGTCCGCATATTAACGTTCGCGGCGGGCAAGAAAAAATCCGCCGGCGCGGGGCCGGCGGATCGTCTATTCGATCTCACATCACCAATGCGGGTGATGATAATAGCCGCCACCGTAATAGGGGCCGCCGCCGTAATACTGATAGCGCGGTCCGTAGCCGTAATAGGCCGGCCGGCCATAGTAATAGTTGTCCTCGTAGTAGGAACGGCGGTTCTGTGTCGCCGCGATGGCAAGTCCGGTGCCGACGATGCCGGCGAACGCCGCCGCAGCCGCCGCGCCGCCGTTGCCGCGATAGTGGCGCCGGCGCGCGCTGACATCGGTCACGCCGCCATCATTGGCCGCCTTGGCGACGACGCCCTTCTCGGCCGGCGCGGAGCCGGCAAAGGCGAGTGTCGGCTGCACGGCCGTCAAAGTCACCGCGGCCACCGTCGCCAGGACGGTAGCACGGCCAAAGCGTGAAAAACTTCCGCACTGTGCGATCATGTGGATCCTCCGTACAATCTCATCTCGCGTACCAACTCGCGAACTGCGTCCACAGTTCCCCTCGCGAAACCCGAAGTCGAAGCCGCAAATCGCCGCAGGCCTTACTCATGGACCGTTCACATTCGATCCGACATGATCAGGCACCGCCGGCCCCGAGCGGCAGCGACACAGCGACATTGTCACGAAATTGACATATCGATCCCGCGACGGCCGGCGAACTGATTAGAATACCGGCGTGACAAGACCGGTACGGCCTGCGAATACCGGCGTGACATGATGTGCATGCGACGACCCGTCACCCTGCTTGCTTTGGCGCGCTTGGCGCTCCTGGCGGCCTTCGTGGTGCCCGCGTGGCTGTCAGATCACGAGGCCCTCGCAGCGGAGCCGAAACGTCCGGTCGCCGTCATGTTCGCGCTGGATCGGCCGCTCGATGGCAGCATGGCGCCACTGGTCCTCGCCGCCAGCCGCGGGCTGTTCGCCACCGAGGGCGTGACCGTCACCATCACCACGGCCAAGGGCTCTCCCGATGCGATCGCGCGGGTGGCCTCCGGCGAGACCGACATGGCGCTCGCCGACATCAACGAGCTGATCCGCTATCGCGACGCGTCCAACAGCCAGCCGGTCAAGGCCGTGTTCGTGCTGTTCAACAGGGCGCCTTATGCGATCATCGCGCGCAGGAGCCGCGGCATCAACGGGCTCGGCGACATCGAAGGCAAGACGCTCGGCGTCGCCGAGGGCGATCTCTCGATCCGGCTGTGGCCGGCGGTCGCGCGGCACAACCATCTCAGGCCCGAGACCATCAAGCTGTCGCGCGTCGGCGCGGCCGTGCGCGAGCCGATCCTGTCGGCCGGCCAGGTCGATGCCGTCAGCGGCTTCTCCTATTTGTCGGCCCTCAATCTGCGCGACCGCGGCGTGCCTGCCGCCGATCTCGCGGTGCTGCGCTTCGCCGATTACGGCTGCGAGGCCTATGGCCATGCGGTGATCGTCAATCCCGGCTTTGCGGCCAAGCAGCCGGCTGCGGTGAAGGGATTCCTGAGCGCGCTGACGTCTGGCCTGCAGCTTGCCATCAAGGACCCTGCCGGCGCGATCGCCGACGTGGTGAGCCGGATGGATGACGGCTCGCGCGAGCTCGAGCTGCAGCGGCTGCAGAGCGTGCTCGTCGACAACGTGCTGACGCCGGACGTCCGCCGCGACGGCATCGGCGGCATCGATCCCGCCCGGTTCGAGCGGGCCCTCGACCAGCTCGCCGAGGACGGCAAATTCCACCACAAGCGTCCGCAACCCGCCGACATCTTCGACGACAGCTTCCTGCCGCCCGCCGACAGCCGGCTCGTCAACTGAGCGCTCGCCGCGGCGGCCGTTCCCTTGCTAACATGGCGCCGCGCGCACCCAGCGCTGGTTCCAACTGTCGACACGAAGCGCCCCGCCCATGTCCCTGCTCCGTATCTATGCCCGCGTGCTCCATCTGCTCGGAAAGGAGGCGCGGCTGGGCTGGTTTCTGGCGATCGCCAACCTGGCCCTCGCGGTGGCACAGTTCGCCGAGCCGGTGCTGTTCGGACGCATTGTCGACTCGCTCTCCGGCAACGCCTCGACCAGCACCGCCTGGCCGCTGCTCGCGGCCTGGGCCGGATTCGGCCTGTTCACGATTTTGGCCAGCGCCTGGGTCGCGCTGCAGGCCGACCGGCTGGCGCACCGGCAGCGCCATGCGGTGCTGACGAGCTATTTCGAGCACATTTTGCAGCTGCCGCTGACGTTCCATTCCGGCACCCATTCCGGCCGACTGATGAAGGTGATGATCAACGGCACCGACGCGCTGTGGAAGCTGTGGCTGTCGTTCTTCCGCGAGCACTTCGCCGCCATCATGTCGGTGCTGGTGCTGCTGCCGCTGTCGCTCTATCTGAACTGGCGGCTCGCGATCCTCTTGTTCGTGCTGTGCGTGGTGTTCACGGTGCTGACGACGCTGGTGGTGCGCAAGACCTACGGCATGCAGAGCGAGGTCGAAGAGCACTACAGCGACCTGTCGGCGCGCGCCTCCGATGCGCTCGGCAACGTCGCGCTGGTGCAGAGCTTCGTGCGCATCGAAGCCGAGGTGCAGGGCCTGCGCAACGTCGCCGGCCAGTTGCTCTCGGTGCAGATGCCGGTGCTCGGCTGGTGGGCGCTGGTGACGGTGATCACGCGCGCCTCCACCACCATCACGGTGCTGGCGATCTTCACCCTCGGCATCGCGCTGCATCAGCAGGGACTGAGCTCGGTCGGCGAGATCGTGATGTTCGTGTCGTTCGCGACCATGCTGATCCAGAAGCTCGAGCAGGTCGTGTCCTTCATCAACAACGTGTTCATGGAAGCGCCGCGGCTGGCCGAGTTCTTCACCGTGCTCGACGCCGTGCCGGCGGTGCGCGACCGCCCCGATGCGATCGACGTCGGCCGGCTCTCGGGCCTGGTCGAATTCAACGATGTGTCGTTCTCCTATGACGGCAAGCGGCCGGCGGTGGAGGATCTCACCTTCACCGCGCTGCCCGGCCAGACCATCGCGCTGGTCGGGCCGACCGGCGCCGGAAAGTCGACCGCGATTGCGCTCCTGCATCGTGCCTTCGATCCGCAATCCGGCTTCATCAAGATCGACGGCATGGATGTCCGCGGATTGAAGCTTGCGGCCCTGCGCCGGAACATCGGCGTCGTGTTCCAGGAGGCGCTGCTGTTCAATCGCTCGATCCGCGAGAACCTCTTGGTCGGCAAGCCCGATGCGACCGAGGAGGAGATTCGCACCGCCGCCGCGCGCGCCCAGGCGCTCGACTTCATCGACCGCGCCGAGCAGGGCTTCGATACCAATGCCGGCGAGCGCGGCCGCATGCTGTCCGGCGGCGAGCGCCAGCGGCTCTCGATCGCGCGTGCGCTCTTGAAGGATCCGCCGATCCTGATTCTCGACGAGGCGACATCAGCGCTCGATGCCGTCACCGAGGCCAAGCTCAACGCGGCGCTCGACGAGGTGATGAAGGGACGCACGACCTTCGTGATCGCGCACCGGCTCTCGACCATCCGCAACGCGACGCGAATCCTCGTGTTCGAGAACGGACGCGTGATCGAAAGCGGAACGTTCGATGAACTCGTCGCCAAGGGCGGCCACTTCGCGGAACTGGCGAAGGCCCAGTTCATGGTGCAGGAGAGCGCGCGCGCGACTCTCGCAGCGCCCGAGCGCGACGGTACCATCGTCAAGACCTGATCGCGGGACGCTTTCATCGTGGAATTGAATGGCTGGCCTCTGTTCGCCAGCGTCGAGCCGGTATAGGTTCGCGGCCTGCCGCAACCGAAGCGGCGCCGGACACGCTTGAAACCCGAAAGCCCGCTTGCCCACCTCGCCGCGCGAGGCGGGTCTCAAAGGACCGGACCAGACCAGTGCAGACGCTTCGCCTGTTGTTCCGCTACGCCCCGATCAAGATCATCGCTCTCGCTGCCGCTCTCGTGCTCACGCCCCGCTGGGCCAGCGCCGAGGCGCTGCTGCTCGTCGAAGCCGATACCGGCAAGGTGCTGGAAGCGCAGAACGCGACCTATCCATGGTATCCCGCGTCGGTCACCAAGCTGATGACGGCCTATGTCACCTTGAAGGCGGTCAAGGACGGCAGGATCACGCTTGACACGCTGTTCACGGTCTCACCGGCCGCGGCATCACAGTCGCCGTCGAAGATGGGCTATCGGCCCGGCACGCAGGTCACCGTCGACAACGCGCTGAAGATGATGCTGGTGAAGTCCGCCAACGACATGGCGGTGGTGCTGGCCGAAGGCGTCGGCGGCTCCATCGACGGCTTCTCGGCGATGATGAACGACACCGCTCGCAAGCTCGGCATGACGCAGACCAGCTACGTCAATCCGAACGGACTGCCGGCCGACGGCCAGATCACCTCGGCGCGTGATCTCGCGATCCTGGCGCGCGCCATCATCCGCGATCTTCCCGAGTACGAATACTTCGTGCACATCCCGTCGATCCGCTACGGCCGCCGCGTCGTGCAGAACTTCAACAAGCTGATCGGGCGCTATCCCGGCGCCGACGGCTTCAAGACCGGCTTCATCTGCGCTTCGGGCTACAATCTGGTGGCGTCGGCGACCCGCAACGGCAAGCGCCTGATCGCGGTGGTGCTCGGCGCCTCCTCGGGACAGATGCGCGCCGTGCGCGCGATCCAGATGCTGGACCGCGGCTTCAACGGCAACCAGTTGAGCTGGCTGAAATCGCCGCTCGGCACAGTCGATCAGTTGGCCCCCGTCGACGCGACGCCGCCCAACCTGCGTGACGACATGTGCAACGGCCGCCGCCACCGACCAGCCAGCGACGACGACGAGGACACCGTTGCCGGCGCCGACGGCGAAGCGACCGGCGGCACCCTGCTCGCCGGCCTGCAGGCGCCGACCATGAAGCCGTCCGAGCTGCTGGCGGCGGCGCCCGTCCCGTCCGAGCCGGTGCTGGTCTACACCGGCCCGACGCGCACCGGCGCGGCGCTGATCGCCGCCGTCGCCGCCGATGCCGACGCTCAGACCCCGGCCAGACACCGCGGCAAGAAGGCGCATGCCGCCGCGCGGAAGGATGCCAAGCCGGCGACCCGGACCGCCGCCAAGACCGATGCGGATGCGAAGGCCGCGGCGAAGCCGGAGGCCAAGCCGTCGGAGGCCAAGCCGGGCGCGGCACGCCACGTCGCCGCCAAGCACGATGCCGGCGCAAAACCGGCGGAAAAGACCGGCTCCGACGCGCCCAAGCCCGCCAAGCCCAAGGCCGCCGCAAAGCCGAAGACGGCCGGCAAGCCCGCGCCGAAGGACGGCTGATCCGGCGCGGCCCATAGGGCCGCAGCCGACTGGGCCCAGCCTCCGCCCGGCCTCCTTACCCTGCCGCTTTCGTCGACACGCCGGCCGCTTGCCTTGAAGGGCCGGAAATTCGATATTGGCCGCCGCCAGCTTCCCGAGCGAGGCTGGCGGACGCCAATACACGAACAAGAGACGATCAGAGAGGAAGGGTCATGGAGCGCATCTGGCTCAAGCACTATCCGGCCGGCGTTCCCGCCGATATCGATCCGGGCAAATACCCGTCGCTCGTCGACCTGCTGGAAGAGAGCTTCAGGAAATTCGCCGATCGCCGCGCCTTCATCTGCATGGACAAGGCGATCAGCTATCGCGAGCTCGACGACATGTCGGTCGCGCTGGGCGCCTATCTGCAGGGCCTTGGGCTGGCCAAGGGCGCGCGCGTCGCGCTGATGATGCCGAACGTGCTGCAATATCCGATCGCGATCTCCGCGGTGCTGCGCGCGGGCTACGCCGTCGTCAACGTCAACCCGCTCTACACGCCGCGCGAGCTCGAGCACCAGCTCAAGGATTCCGGCGCCGAAGCGATCATCGTGCTGGAGAACTTTGCTCACACGGTGCAGCAGGTGGTCGGCCACACGCAGGTCAAGCACATCGTCGTCGCCAGCATGGGCGACCTGCTCGGCTTCAAGGGCGTGATCGTCAACCTCGTCGTCCGCCGCCTGAAGAAGATGGTGCCGGCGTTCTCGCTGCCGGGTGCCGTGCCCTTCAACGATGCGCTCGCGGCCGGCCGCGGCAAGCGCTTCCAGAAGCCCACCATCGGTCCGGACGACGTCGCCTTCCTGCAATATACCGGCGGCACCACCGGCGTCTCCAAGGGTGCCACCTTGCTCCATCGCAACGTCGTCGCCAACGTGCTGCAGAACGATGCGTGGCTGCAGCCAGTGATGGACAAGCCGCCGCATGTCGATCAGCTGCTGATCGTCTGCGCGCTGCCGCTCTACCACATCTTCGCGCTGACCTGCTGCTTCCTGCTCGCGGTGCGCGCCGGCGGCGCCAATCTGCTGATCCCCAATCCGCGCGACATCCCCGGCTTCATCAAGGAGCTGATGAAGTATCAGGTCACCACCTTCCCGGCCGTCAACACGCTCTACAACGGCCTGCTGCATCATCCTGACTTCCGCAAGATCGACTTCTCCAAGCTGAAGGTCTCCAACGGCGGCGGCATGGCCGTGCAGCGCCCGGTGGCCGAGCAGTGGAAGCAGGTGACGGGCTGCAGCATCGCCGAAGGCTACGGCCTGTCGGAGACCGCGCCGGTCTTGACCTGCAACCTGCCGACCTCGACCGAGTTCACCGGCACGATCGGCCTGCCGCTGCCGTCGACCTGGCTGTCGATCCGCGACGACGACGGCAACGAGGTGCCGCTCGGCCAGCCCGGCGAGATCTGCGCCAAGGGCCCGCAGGTGATGGCGGGCTATTGGAACAGGCCCGACGAAACCGCCAAGGTGATGACCGCGGACGGCTTCTTCCGCACCGGCGACATCGGCGTGATGGCCGCGGACGGCGCGATCAAGATCGTGGACCGCAAGAAGGACATGATCCTGGTCTCCGGCTTCAACGTCTATCCGAACGAGGTGGAGGAAGTGATCGCGACCCATCCGGGCGTGCTGGAGACCGCCGTGATCGGGCTGCCGGACGAGAAGACCGGCGAGGTCGTCAAGGCGTTCGTGGTGAGGAAGGATCCCGACCTCACGTCCGAGGACATCATCAAGCACTGCCACGAGCAGCTCACGAACTACAAGGTGCCGAAGCAGATCGAGTTCAGGACCGAGCTGCCGAAGACCAATGTCGGCAAGATTCTGCGCCGGGAGCTGCGCGACGAGAAGAAGAAGCCGGCAGCGGCGGCCTGAGTCCATTGGCGCCGCAAGCGCCGGCATGCGATGAGGGACGTGCGATGACGGATACGTGATCACGGCGGGCCGTTGCCGTTTCCGGCGCGCCGAATAGTGTAGCGCGCACCGCGCAAGACACATTCAAAAGACACATCCAGGGGAAGGAGTAACTCGAATGACCATCCAGGTTGGCGATAAGCTGCCGCAGGCCCAATTCCGCGTCATGACCGGCGAGGGCCCGCAGGTCAAAACCACCGACGACATCTTCAAGGGCAAGAAGGTCGCGCTGTTCGCGGTGCCCGGCGCCTACACCGGCACCTGCCACAAGATGCATCTGCCGAGCATCTTCCTCAACGCCTATGCGCTGAAGGACAAGGGCGTCGACACCATCGCGATCGTCTCGGTCAACGATGCGTTCGTGATGAACGCCTGGAAGCGCGACACCGACCAGCGCGACGAGGCGGTGTTCCTGGCCGACGGCAATGCCGAGTTCACCAAGGCGATCGGCATGGAGCTCGACGCGTCCGGCGCCGGCCTCGGCATCCGCTCCAAGCGCTATTCGATGCTGGTCGAGGACGGCAAGGTCACCAAGCTGAACCTCGAAGCCGCGCCGGGCAAGGTCGAGGTCTCCGGCGGCGACACGCTGCTCGGGCAGCTGTAAGTAAACAACGCACTGCTGCAGATGATCAGTCGTTCCGGGGCGCGAAGCGAACCCGGAACCTCGAGATTCCGGGTTCGACGCTCTCGCGTCGCCCCGGAATGACGATCAAACTCACAACCGTAGAAGACCTCAGCCCCGCACGTTCTTCTGCATCCTGGCCATCGCCACGCCATCGCGTGCCAGTTGATCGGCACGCTCGTTCTCGGCGTGGCCGGCGTGGCCCTTGACCCAGTGCCAATTGACCTTGTGCGGCTTCAGCGCGGCATCGAGCCGTTGCCAGAGCTCGGCGTTCTTGACCGGCTTCTTGTCCGCGGTTTTCCAGCCATTGCGCTTCCAGCCGTGGATCCAGCCGGTGATGCCCTGCCGGACATATTGGCTGTCGGTGTAGAGCTCGACCTGGCACGACTTCTTCAGCGCTTCCAGCGCGGAGATCGCGGCCATCAGCTCCATGCGGTTGTTGGTTGTGTGCGGCTCGCCGCCCTTGAGCTCTTTTTCCTTGTCGCCGAAGCGCAGGATCGCGCCCCAGCCGCCCGGCCCCGGATTCCCCGAGCAAGCGCCATCGGTGTAGATGCTGACGACCGGATGCTCGCTCACGCCACGGCTCCACCGATGCCGTAGTCGCGCACGCTGGTCACCGCCTGGTGGAAGCGCAGCTTGCGGACATATTCGAGCGGATCCTTGGGCTTCACCAGCGCGCCGGGAGGCACGTTGAGCCAGTCCACCAGCCGCGTCAGCAGGAAGCGGATCGCCGCGCCGCGCGCCAGCAGCGGCAGCGCCTCCAACTCGGCCTCCGACAGCGGCCGGACGCGGCCATAGGCGTTGAAGAAGGCGCGCGCCTTGGTGACGTTCAGCGAATGATCGGCCTCGAAGCACCAGGCGTTGAGGCAGATCGCGACGTCATACGCCAGAATGTCGTTGCAGGAGAACGGGAAGTCGATCAGCCCCGAGAGCTTGTCGCCGAGGAAGAACACGTTGTCCGGAAACAGATCGGCGTGGATGACGCCTTCCGGCAGATGCGTCGGCCAGGAGCGCCCGAGATGATCGAGCTCGGCGGAGAGCAGCGCGGAGAGGCCGGCCTGCACCGTGTCGGCGCGGTCGGCGGCCTGCGCGAACAATGACCGCCAGCCGGCGACCGAGAGCGGATTCTTGCGCACCAGCGGGAAGTCGCGTCCGGCCAGATGCATCTGCGCCAGCGCCGCGCCGACGCCGGCGCAGTGGGTGACGTTCGGCTTGCGCGGCCACATGCCTTCCAGAAAGTTGATGATCGCCGCGGGCCGGCCGGACAGGCTCGAATACACCGCCCCGTCGCGGTTGCGGGCGGGCTGCGGACAGCTCACGCCGCGCTCGGCGAGGTGGGCCATCAGCCCCAGAAAATAAGGCAGATCGTCCACCGCCACGCGCTTCTCGTACAGCGTGAGGATGAAGGAGCCCTTGGTGGTGTGCAGCAGGAAGTTGGAGTTCTCGACCCCTTCGGCGATGCCCTTGTAGGAGAGCAGCTCGCCGATGTCGTAGGTCTTGAGGAAGTCCGCAAGCTCGTCGGCGGCGACGTCGGTATAGACCGCCATGCGCTATCCCAGTTATCGAAGTTCGCCTGCCCCCGCCTCTCCGATGCGAACTTCGTCACCGAACAGGCCCGTTGCGCCCTTCATCGCGCATGCGGGCGCCGCGTTCAAGGCCGAGAGGCCGCCGAGGGCGGAAAAGAAGCGGCCGCCTTTACTCGGCCGCGGCTTCCGGCCGGAGCGAGCGCGGCAGCGGGAAGAATTCGTTCTCTTCCGCCGCCGAGACCGTCTCGACATGGAGCACGTAGCGCTCGGCGAAGGCGCCCATGATCTCCTCGACGATCACCTCCGGCGCCGAGGCGCCGGCGGTGATGCCGAGGCTCTTGATGCCCTCGAAGCGCGCCCAGTCGATGTCCGAGGCACGCTGGGCCAGCACGGCAATCGGGCAGCCCTCGCGCTCGGCGACCTCGCGCAGGCGCTGCGAGTTAGACGAGTTCGGCGCACCGACCACGATCAGCGCGTCGACCACCGGCGCGACCTTCTTGACCGCCAGCTGGCGGTTGGTGGTGGCGTAGCAGATGTCTTCCTTGTGCGGGCCCGAGATGTTCGGGAAACGGCCCTTGAGGATCGCGACGATATCCTTGGTGTCGTCGATCGACAGCGTGGTCTGGGTGACGAAAGCGAGGTTGTTGGGATCCTTCGGGGTGAAGGTCGCCGCGTCCTCAGCGGTCTCGATCAGCGTCACGGCGCCCGCCGGAAGCTGGCCGACGGTGCCGACCACCTCCGGATGGTGAGAATGGCCGATCAGCAGGATCTCGCGACCGCGCTTGAAGTGGATCGCCGCCTCGCGGTGGACCTTGGTGACCAGCGGGCAGGTCGCATCCAGGGAGAAGAAATTGCGCGCCTGGGCCTCGGCCGGAACCGATTTCGGCACGCCATGCGCCGAAAATACCACCGGTGCGTTGGTACTGTCGGGAATCTCCGCCAGTTCCTCGACGAAGATGGCGCCCTTGGTCTTCAGGCTGTCGACGACGTATTTGTTGTGCACGATCTCGTGGCGGACATAGACCGGGGCGCCATAGATGGCGAGCGCCCGCTCCACGGTGTCGATGGCGCGCACCACGCCGGCGCAGAAGCCGCGCGGCGAGCAAAGCACGATTTTGAGGTCTGGTTTGGCTGCCATGGGGCTGGTCTAAGCTGATCTTTGCGGGCTGGTTTCGGCGACCACGGACCCCCGGGCCGGCAAGCGGGGGCGGTCGATACGCGAGGAGCTTGGGTCTGACACTGGTTTGGGTAGGACTTGGGACTGCTTTCGAGCGCTGTCAAGGCCGTTTTCTCCAGGCCATTGCGCCATGCCCCCGGGACGGCTTATATAGGGCCAATTCCCGTCATCGCCGATGACCGCAGGTTTCGCCTCCAGGGCCGGGGCGGAGCACAAAGGAGATTTGCCATGAGCAACGCCCCGCTGATGCCGAAGGCAACTGCCGTGTGGCTGGTCGACAATACTGCCTTGACCTTCGACCAGGTCGCCGATTTTACCAAGATGCACCCGCTCGAGGTGCGCGCCATTGCCGACGGGGACGCCGCCCAGGGCATCAAGGGCATGGATCCGATCTCGACCGGGCAGCTCACCCGTGAGGAGATCGAGAAGGCCGAGCGCGACCCGAATTACCGGCTCCGGCTGCAGGAGAGCAAGGTGGTGCTGCCGCCGCAGCCCAAGCGCAAGGGCCCCCGCTACACCCCGGTGTCGCGCCGCCACGAGCGCCCGAGCGCCATCCTCTGGCTGGTGCGGAACCATCCCGAGCTCAAGGACGCCCAGATCATGCGCCTGGTCGGCACCACCAAGACCACCATCGCCAGCGTGCGCGACCGCACCCATTGGAACGCGCAGACGCTGACGCCGATGGACCCGGTGACGCTCGGCCTGTGCTCGCAGATCGAGCTCGACTTCGAGGTCCAGCGTGCCGCCAAGGAAAAGCCGCTCGACGCCAATTACAGCGGCGCCACCCTGCTCCCGGCCTCCGAGACCACGCGCAAGGACGAGTACGAGCCGGCGGGCCGCGACGAGGACGATCTCAACGTCGACGCCGTGTTCGCCAAGCTCAAGACCATCGGCGGCAAGAAGCAGGACGACGAGGAGTAGGACGCGGGCGTCCGTCTCTGGATCGCCAAAGGCGCGTGACACGCCCTTCGCTGCCGTCCCGGCGAACGCTGGGACGCACAGCCACAGGATCGCGCAACTGCCCGAGCCGGTTGTGACTAAGCCTTCCGTTCCTGGCTCGCGCTGCGGCGTATGGGTCCCGGCTCAAGGCCGGGACGACAGCCGTGGTCAGGCCCGAGACCCGCGACCAACGAACCTCCCAAAAAAATGGCGCCGGGGATGCCGGCGCCATGGCAGTCTGGGAGGAACTGAAAAAATCAGAACTTGTAGGTGACGCCGACGCCGACCAGCCACGGATCGATGTTGGCGCGGCCGGTGACCGGAATTGCACCGTTGACGGTCGCCGAGTAGTTCGGCTGCAGCCACAGCTTCTTGACGTCGACGTTCAGGCCCCAGTGCCTGTCGAGCATGTAGTCGAAGCCGAACTGGACCGCGGCGCCCCACTGGTTGGAGATGTGCAGGTTGGTGACGGCAAGACCGTTCCACACCTGATTCGCGGCGCTCTGGTTGAAGAAGACCGTGTAGTTCACGCCCGCGCCGACATACGGCTTGAAGGCGCCGAAATCGGTGAAATGATATTGCAGGGTCAGCGTCGGCGGCAGCAGCCAAGCCTTGCCCATGTTGAGGCCGTCGAGCGAGCCGGTGCCGCCGATGGAATGCCGGGTGACGCCGAGGATCAGCTCGGCCGCGATGTTCCTGGTGAAGAAGTAGCTGATGTCGAGCTCGGGCACGACCGAGTTGGAGATCGACAGGCCGGAGTTCGGCGACGACAGCGCCGGCACGCCGGTCACGTTCACGGTGGAGCCGCCAGCATCCGGCAGCACGCCGAGCGCGCGCACACGAAGCATCCACGGATTCCACGCCTCGACCACCGGCGCCTTGGTGTAGACCGGCGCCGCCTGCAGGTCAGCCGCTTGCGCCGAGCCCGTGGCTCCGCAGATCGCCGCCAGCACCAGCAGCGACGACGAGAGTTTCAAGATTCTGTTCATCGAGGTCCCCATAACCACCCTTGAGCAACATCTGCGCGGGCACAGCCGCGCCTTGCGGTCACAGATGTGGCAGGGACGCCATGGGCTTGGATTTGATCTCAATCAATCGGCATTGTTGCAGTGCCGATGTCACGCAACTGTTGCATCGAAGTCACGCGCCATGAGAGGCGCTTGCACGTGCGCTCAGGGCCGATCGGGATGGTTCATCATGTATTCGCCGAGATCGCGCTGCCGGCGATCGGCGCGTGCCTCGGCGCGTTGCCGCTGCACGTCGCGGTCCTTGCGGCAGGCGACATATTCGGCGGAGCCCGGCGCGACCTTGCCGCCGGCCTGACAGACGGCATCGTCATCGTCATTGCCGAGCGCCACTGCAGGACCCTGGTTGCGGGAGGCGCAGGCCGTGAGCGAAAATACGGCCATCAGCACCAAGGCCAGGCGGGCGGAGGTCTGTCGCATCGAACGTTCCATTCTCGTCAATCGGGCTGGTCTGACGCCGTTGCTTGACGACAATGGGCGCCCGGGTCAAGCCCGGGGCACGTTCAGCGGCGCCGCGTCAGACGCGGCTCTTCAGCGCCTCGCCGATTTCCTCGAGCACCTTGGGATCCTCGATCGTGGCCGGCATGCTCCATTGCTCGCCGTCGGCGATCTTCTTGATCGTGCCGCGCAGGATCTTGCCGGAGCGCGTCTTCGGCAACCGGCCGACGGTGATGGCGAGCTTGAACGCAGCGACGGGGCCGAGCTTGTCGCGCACCAGCGCCACGATTTCCTTCTCGATCACAGACGGGCTGCGCGAGACGCCGGCCTTGAGCACGAGGAAGCCGCAGGGCACCTCGCCCTTGATCGCATCCTTGATGCCGAGCACGGCGCATTCGGCGACGTCCGGATGCGAGGCCAGGATCTCCTCCATGCCGCCGGTCGAGAGCCGGTGGCCGGCGACATTGATGATGTCGTCGGTGCGGCCCATCACGAAGACGTAGCCGTCCTCGTCCTTGTAGCCGGCGTCCGAGGTCTTGTAGTAGCCGGGGAACTCGCTGAGATAGGACTCCTTGAAGCGATCCTCCTGCTGCCACAGCGTCGGCAGGCAGCCCGGCGGCATCGGCAGCTTGATCACGATCGAGCCCATGGTGTTGGCGGGCACTGGCCTCGCCGCCTCGTCGACGATGTCGACTTGGTAGCCCGGCATCGGGACCGTCGGCGAGCCGTGCTTGACCGGCAAGAGGCCGAGGCCGGCCGGATTTCCGGCGATGCACCAGCCGGTCTCGGTCTGCCACCAGTGGTCGATGACCGGCACCTTCAATTGCTGCTCGGCCCATTCCACGGTCGGCGGGTCGGCGCGCTCGCCGGCGAGGAACAGCGTGCGGAACTGTGACAAATCGTATTTGCGCAGCAACGTGCCTTCGGGATCTTCCTTGCGGATGGCGCGGAACGCGGTCGGCGCCGTGAACAGCGCCACCGCCTTGTGGTCGCTGATGACGCGCCAGAACGCGCCGGCATCGGGCGTTCCGACCGGCTTGCCCTCATACATCACCGACGTCGCGCCATGGATCAGCGGGCCGTAGATGATGTAGCTGTGGCCGACCACCCAGCCGATGTCGGAGGCGCACCACCACACCTCGCCCGGCTTGATGCCATAGAGATTCTCCATTGACCATTTGAGCGCGACGAGGTGCCCGCCATTGTCGCGCACCACGCCCTTCGGCTTGCCGGTCGTGCCCGACGTGTAGAGGATGTAGAGCGGATCGGTCGCCAGCACGGGCACGCACGGCGCCGCCTTGCCATTGGCGAGCGCGGACTTCCGCAGCGCGGCCCAGTCGTAATCGCGGCCGGGCTTGAGCTCGCAGACATGCTCGGGACGCTGCAGGATGATGCAGGCCTTGGGCCTGTTGTCGGCGAGCTCGATCGCCTGGTCGAGCAGCGGCTTGTATTGCACGATGCGGCCGGGCTCGATGCCGCAGCTCGCCGATAGCACGAGCTTTGGCGTCGCATCGTCGATGCGGGTGGCGAGCTCCTTGGCCGCGAAGCCGCCGAATACGACCGAATGCACCGCGCCGATGCGCGCGCAGGCGAGCATCGCGACCATCGCTTCCGGCACCATCGGCATGTAGAGGATGACGCGGTCACCCTTGCCGACGCCGAAATCCTGCATGATCGCGGCGAGCGTCTGCACCTCCTTCAGCATCTCGGCATAGGTGAGCTTGGTGACCGAGCTGGTGAGCGGCGAATCGTGAATCAGCGCCAACTGCTCGCCACGGCCGGCGGCGACGTGGCGATCGAGCGCGTTGTAGCAGGTGTTGACGACGGCCCCAGTGAACCAGCGGCCATAGGCGCCCATCGACGGATCGAAGATCTTTTTGGCCGGCTCGATCCAATCGATCGCGCGGGCGGCCTCGGCCCAGAACCCTTCGGGGTCCTGCAGCGACCGTGCATGGACCTCGTGATAGCGGCTCGCAGCGCTCATGACGTTTCCCCAAACAGTGTTTATTCCCGACTATTGTCACGGGACAAAGCGACAGTTCAAGCCGTCATGAATTGATCCAGATCAGGCGGGCCGGACGTCCGGGCCATTTTCCGGGCCGGATCAATGCGCTGCGTCGCGGAGGGTATCCAGGCGACGCTGCAGGGCTAGACGAAGGTCGTAGCCCGGCTTGCCGAAGCGGGCGTTGCGCTCGGCGATGAAGTCACGCTGCCTGCTGCGCAGCGCGGCAGCGGCGCGGCCGCGCGAGGACTTCAGCAGCCGGGCGTAGCTTTCGGAAATGCCGAGATCGAGCACCGAGAGCTGCGGGTCGGCACAGATGACCTTCTCGACCTCGCGCACGGCCGTGGCGCAATCGAACGACGGACCGCTTCGCTCCGACGGCGCATTCAACGGACGCGGCGGCTCGGCGCCGAACTTCTTGATCTCGGCCAGCACGACGCGCCGGCCGGCGATGGCATTGTCGTTGCCGGGATCCAGCCGCAGCGCGGCCTCGTAGTCGGCCAGCGCCTTGGCGCGCTCGCCCATCTTCTTGTACAGCACCGCCCGGTTGTTGTAGGCGAGCGCGAAATTCGGATCGAGCCGCAGCGCGGCGTCGTAGTCGCTGAGCGCCGCGCCGAGCTCGCCCTTGAACTGATGGGAATCGCCGCGGTTGGTGAAGAAATTTGCCCGCTGCTCCATCCTGATCGCCTGGTCATAATCGGCGATCGCCTTGTCGTACTCCTTCATGGCGGCGTAGGTGAGACCGCGATTGTCGTAATATTCCGACACCTTCGGATCACGCCGGATCGCCTCGTCGTCATCGGCCAGCGCCTTGTCCAACTGGCCGAGCTTCTTGTAGGCCGCGGCACGATTGGTGAATGTGCGCGGCCGTTCCGGGTCGAGCCGGATCGCCTCGTCATAGTCGCGCACGGCCTTCTCATTGTCGCCGCGCAGGTAGAAGGCGACGCCCCGGTCGGCATAGGCCTGCGCGTAGTCGGGCTTCAGCCGGATCGCCTGATCGTAGTCGGCCAGAGCGCGATCGAGACGACGCTGCTCGGTATGGACAACGCCACGCAGCTCAAAGGCTTCGGCGTCATTCGGATCGAGCGAGATCGCCATGCTCAGATCGGCGGTCGCCTTGCCGGCATCGCCACCGGCTTCGCGCATCAGGTCGCCGCGCAGCCGGTAGGCGCGCGAATTCTTGCCGTCGAGCGCGATGGCACGGTCGAGGTCCTGCAGGGCCTGGGTCAGGCCGCCCGAGGTACGCGCACGGGCGTCGGCGCGGGCAACCAGGGCGATGGATTGATCCTTCGGCGAGCTCGATGCCTGCTCGATTGCGGTCGAGCAGGCGGTGATGAGTTCGGACGGTGGCGCCTTGCTGCCCAAAGCGCATTCGGGGCCCGCGGCGAATGCAGGCTGGGCCCCGAGGCCAAGGACAAGACCGGCTGCAAGACCCAGCGCGAGGTAGGACGAGCGGGATGAAATCGAACGAATGAAAGCGTGCATCGGCATGGACTCGGCTCGAATTTCGACTGTTGCGGGTGAGACGCTGATCTCCCCCGTTGTCGTCTCCGGCCGGAACCCGGTTCAAGCGGCCACGCCGATGGCTAATAGCCGTCGACGCCGTTCAGCCGCCGCAGGCGGTCCTGCATCGCCTTCTTGAGATCGTAGCCGGGCTTGCCAAAGCCGGCGTTGCGCCGCGCGATGAACGCGTCCTGCTCGCGCTGCAGGGCGCGTGCCGCGGCGGGGCCGGCCGCCTCGCGAACGACGCGGGCCTGCGCGCCGTCGATCTCGCGATCGAGATTGGCGAGCTCCGGATCGGCGCAGATCGCTTTCTCCACGGCGCGCCGCGCCATGGCGCAATTGAAGCTCGGCCTGCCCGCGACGGCCATCTGCGCGCCCAGGCGCTCGAGCTCCATTGCGAGCGCGTGGTAGTTGCTGCGGGCGCTGGCGTGATCCGGATTGAGCCGCAGCGCCGCGGCGAAATCGGCCAGCGCCTTCGGACGGTCGCCCTTCTTGCGATGCAGTTCGCCGCGCGCATTGAAGATGCTGGCGAGCGTCGGGTTGAGCTGCAAGGTCACGCCGTAATCGGCGATGGCGCGATCGATCTCACCCCTGGTGATGAAGATCGAGGCGCGCGCGATCAGCGCGTTGATGCGATCGGCCCTCGCGGCCTTGGGATTGTCGATCACGGCGCCGCATTCGGTGAGCACCTTGTCGCCATCGCGCGCCTCCGAGGCCGCCATACAGGCACCGGCATCCACCGCCGGCTCCTTGCCGGGCTCGGCCGCGCCGACCGCATGGGCCTGGGTCGAGACCAGCCATCCGAGCGTGACAAGCGCAGCGAGGCGCAGCATCCCATCCCGGCGATCGGCTGCAGCCCATGAGGAGACGGATGCGGTCAAGGCAGATGGCTCTCTCAGGTCGTGGGCGATCCGGCACGGCGCGGGCGTAGCCGCCGCCGCGGCGACTTCAACTATACAGCGGCAGCCGCGGTGCGACAGTCCTTTCCTGCAGAAGGCGCCCCTTGCGAACGGGCGCTCGCGAGCTGATTGCGGCCCCGACAAAAATGCGTGTGGTCGTGCCGCGCATTCCCCTCGCGATGTTGTGGATGCGCGCCCCCGGCGATGCCCTCGGTCGCCATTTGAACCTGTTGCGATCCCAGCAGACACAACCGCATGACTATTCTGACCGACAATTCGCACGCACGCGGCGTCGTTGCGTCCCCTGCGCGCTATTTCTATTTCAACATGGCTCTGGCCTGCATGGCCATTGCGATCATCGGCTTCGCACCGACCTACTGGCTGCCACTGGCCCGCGGCTCATTCTCCGGCGCGCCCGTGATTCATTTCCACGGCTTCCTGTTCTTCAGCTGGACTCTGTATTTCGCGCTGCAGAGCTGGCTTGCCGCATCCGGACGCACGGCGCGGCACCGCTCGCTCGGCATCTTCGGCGTATCGCTCGCCACGGCGATGACGATCTTTGGCTTCCTCGTTGCCATCGAGGCGATGAAGCGCTCTGCGGCAATGGGGCAGGTCAATGAGGGCATCGCCTTTGCCATCGTGCCGCTCAGCGGCATCGCCTTCTTTGCCGTGGTCTTTACGCTCGCGGTTGTCCATCTGCGCCGGCCGGAAACGCACAAGCGGCTGATGCTGCTCGCCGGCATCTCGCTGCTCGACGCCGCCGTGGCGCGCTGGTTCCTGACATTCCTGGCGCCGCCCGGCCCGCTCGGCCCGCCGCCGGTGTTCGTAACGATCCCGCCGGCTTTCGTCGCCTACCTGCTGCTCGTCGTCGCCATCATCCACGACCGCCGCACGTTCGGACGTGTCCACCCGGTCTACGTCTATGGCGGGCTCGCGCTGATCGCCGTGAAGCTCCTGAACTGGCCGATCAGCGTGACCTCGGCATGGCATGCATTCGCGGGCGGCATGCTGGCGATGGCGCAATAGCCCTCAACAAGACAAAGCCGTTCCACACCACCGTCATTGCGAGGAGCCGAAGGCGACGAAGCAATCCAGAGCTCCCGAGAGACTCCGGACTGCTTCCGCCCTCGCTCTTCGAGCTACGGCGGACACGTCGCTTCGCTCGCAATGACGAGAGCGGCGAGACCTAACTCCTGCAGGTCAACCCGCCATCGACCACGAGCATGGTGCCGGTGACATAGCGCGACTCGTCGGAGGCGAGGAACACCGCAGCATTGGCGACGTCGAAGGCATCGCCCATATGCCCCATCGGCACCTGCGCATCGCGCTTCTTCCACATCTCCTCGACATCGCCCTTGGCGTAGCTCGCAGCCAGCCCAGCGGAGTGCTCGACCATCGGCGTCTTCATCAGCCCGGGCAGGATCGCATTGACGCGGACGTGCTTCGGCGCGAACTCGACCGCGGTCGTGCGCGTCATCTGGTTCATCGCCGCCTTGCTGGCGCCGTAGCTGACATAGGAGATGCCGACCTGGCGGATGGAGGCTACCGAGGAGATGTTGATGATGGAGCCGCCGCCCTGCGCGATCATCACTGGAATGACGTGCTTCATGGCAAGATAGGCGCTCTTCAGGTTGACCGCGAACACGCGGTCCCATTCCGCTTCATCGACATCGACCACGCTGCCCATCTCGGCAATGCCGACATTGTTGTCGAGCACGTCGATGCGACCATAGGCGGCAACGCAAGCCTTCACCATCGCCTCGACCTCGGCGGCCTTCGAGACATCGGCGGTGAACGCCTCGGCCTGCCCGCCTTCGCCTGAAATGATCGAGGCGGTCTCCGCGGCGGCGTCCTTGTTGCGGTCGACGCAGAACACCTTGGCGCCGTGCCGGGCAAAGGTCACGGCCGTGGCCTTGCCATTGCCCCAGCCCGGTCCGATCGAGCCCGCACCGACCACCAGCGCCACCTTGCCCTCGAGACGATCCATCGCGTTCTCCCGTCGTTCGTTCGTTATTCGCTACAGGCGCTCATCGTGATGGTCGCGGCGCCGATGTCATGGCCGAAGATGTCCGACAGCGTCCGGCATTGCCCCTCTGTACAGATGCGCCACTCGCCGGCCGCGCCGGAATTGGCGAGCACGATCCGCGACAGCGGCCCCCGCTGGGTCTGCCACTGGAACCAGCCGTCGACCAGCCGCGCTTCCGGCGGCGGCTCCATGCCCGCGCCAGAGCCCTTGACGCGCGCCTGCACCAGTTCGAGACCGTCAGACGTGACGCGCCAGTCCTCCTGCCAAGCGGTCTTCTCGACCGAGTGGGTCCAGGCCAAAGTGAAGCCGGCGAGGGTCAGCGCCTTCACCACACCTGATGAGGCGAGGCAGAGGCTCAAGCGGAGGCCGCCACGGCAGCCGGCGGCCGCTGCCGCCACTGCCACGCCACGATCACCACCGCCAGTGCAAATCCCAGCACGTCACTGTAGGGAAATTCGCCGAGCAGGCAGACCGACGCGACGAACGCCAGCAGACGCTCGATCACGGTCATCCGCGTGAACAGGAAGCCGATCGCCACCATGCCGAACAGGCCGATCGAGATCAGCGCCTTGACGCTCGCATAGACGACCGCGCCCAGGAAGCCGAGCTGCGCCTCCATCGGGTCGCCGGCCTGCAGCATCAATGCCGGCGAGTAGACGAAGATGAAGGGAATGACGTAGCCGGCGAGCGCGATCCGCATCGCCTCCCAACCGATCTTGTCCGGATTCTCCTTGGCGATCGGCGCCGCCGCCAGCGCGGCCAGCGCGACCGGTGGCGAGAGGTCCGCCATGATGCCGTAGTAGAACGCGAACATGTGGCTCGCGATCAACGGCACGCCGAGCTTGGCGAGCGCGGGGGCCGCCAGCGCCGCGGTGATGATGTAGGTCGGGATGGTCGGAATGCCGGTGCCGAGCAGGATCGACAGCAGCATGGTCATGATCAGCGCCGCGAACAGGCTGGTCTTGCCGAGGCCGATCACCCAGCTGCCGAAGATCGAGCCGACGCCGGTCTGCGTCATCATGCCGATGATGACGCCGACGATGGCGCAGGCCATGCCGACGGTCAGCGCCGACTTCGCGCTCTCGGCGAGCGAGTCGCGGCAGGCGTGCAAGGTGCCCATGCCGCCGCGCACGAAGCCGGTGATGACGATGAGCGCGACGACGACGGAAGCGACGGGCACGATCTGCAGGCCGTTGCGCGACAGCGCGCCGACGACGAGCGCCAGCCCGATCCAGAACACGTAACGCAGCACCTGGTTGGAGAAGCCCATGGTGATCGAGGTGCCGAGGATCAGCGCCACCGTCAGCGCGAGTCCCATCGAGCCCGCATACAGCGGCGTGAAGCCCTCGAACAGCATGTAGACCAGCGCGGCGAGCGGCAGCACGAGGTACCAGCGCGCCACCAGCGCCTTCCAGGCGCTCGGAATCTCCGACGGCTTCATCCCGGTCAGGCCGTGCTTGCCGGCCTCCAGATGCACCATCCAGAACGCCGAGGCGAAATAGAGGATGGCCGGGATCACGGCCGCCTTGACGATGACCGAGTAGTCGACTCCCAGCGTCTCGGCCATGATGAAGGCGACCGCGCCCATGACAGGCGGCATGATCTGGCCGCCCATCGACGCGGTGGCTTCGACGCCGGCGGCGAAGGCGCGGCGGTAGCCGAACCGGATCATCAGCGGAATCGTGAACTGGCCGACGGTCACCACATTGGCAACGCCCGAGCCCGAGATCGTACCCATCATGCCGGAGGCGAACACGGCGACCTTGGCCGGACCGCCGCGGGTGCGACCGAACAGGCCGAGCGAGACGTCGGTGAACAGCTGGATCATGCCGGCATGTTCGAGGAACGAGCCGAACAGGATGAACAGGAAGATGTAGGTCGCCGAGACGTAGATCGGCACGCCGTAGAAGCCCTCCGTGCCGAAGGAGAGGTGTGTAATCACCTGATCGAAATCATAGCCGCGATGATTGAGCGGCGCCGGCAGATACTGGCCGAAGAACCAGTACAACAGGCAGGCGCCGCACATCAGCGGCAGCGCGAGTCCCATCAGCCGGCGCGTGCCCTCGAAGATCAGTACCGCCAGCAGGGTTCCGACCACGAGATCGGTGCGCGTCGGATCGCCGTCGCGCGCGATCAGATCCGCATAGAAGATCCACTGATAGAGGCCGCAGAGGAAGCCGATGGCGCCGATGGTCCAGCCCGCGATGCGCCCCGCATCGGTCTTGGCGGTGAAGTTGCCGATCAGGCCGAAGGTCAGCAGCAGCAGGAAGCCGACATGGACGCCGCGGACGACCTGGCTCGGCAGATAGTTGAAGGCGGCGACATAGAGCTGGAATATCGCAAAGGCGAGCCCGATGCCGTAGGCGAGATAGCCCCAGCGGCCGGGGCCGAAGCCTTCCGGAAAGCCGTGCTCGAAATTGTCGAACTCGACCTTGACCGGCGTTTCCATGTTCACGGCTTCGATCGTCATGATCCCCCCAACGCGCCCATCAGGCGCTGCTGACCATGGCCGCAATCACCTGAACGACAAGACTGCGCGGAGGGCTTCCCGCGCAGCCGGTTGCGAATGATCCGGCCTGCAAGGAAGGCCGGGCGAGCAGCTCCTTATTTCAGGATGCCCTTCTCCTTGTAGTAGCGGATCGCGCCCGGATGCAGCGGCACCGGGCTGTCCTGCGCCGCTGTCTCCAGCTTGATCTCCTTGCCGGCGGCATGCGCATTGGCGAGCTCCGGCAGCGAATCAAAGATCAGCTTGGTCATCTGGTAGGCGAGATCGTCGGATACCGCCGAGCTGGTGACGAGATAATTGATCACAGCCGCGGTCGGCACGTCCTTGTCCTGGCCGGTATAGGTGTTGGCCGGGATGATCGCCGCCACGAACGGCGCACCGATCTTGTCGACGACCTCCTTCGGCACCGACACCACCGTGATCGGCGACGAGGTCGACAGATCCTTCAACGAAGCGACGCCGAGGCCAGCCGACTGCAAGGTGGCGCCGAGCTGCCGGTTCTTCATCAGGTCGACGGATTCGGCGAAGGGCAGATACTCCACCTTGCCGAGATCCTTGTAGCTCATGCCGGCGGCGGCGAGGATCGCGCGCGAGTTGAGCTCGGTGCCGGACTTCGGCGCGCCGACCGACAGGCTCTTGCCCTTGAGATCGGCCAGCGTCTTGATGCCGGACTCGGCCGTCGCGACGATCTGGATGTAGTTCGGATAGATCGCGCCGATCGTGCGCAGCTTGTCCAGCTTAGTCTTGAAGCCGGCCTCCTCCTCGCCGTTCCAGGCGGCCTTCAGGGAGTCGCCGAGCGCGAAGGCGAGCTCGCCGCGTCCTTGCTGCAGCAGGATCAGGTTCTCGACCGAGGCCTTGGTCGCCTGCACCTGGGTCTTCACATTGGGGATCTTGTCGCCGTAGATCTTCCCGATCGC
The DNA here is from genome assembly GCF_032489615.1 of Bradyrhizobium sp. SZCCHNR1051. Classification (NCBI taxonomy): domain Bacteria; kingdom Pseudomonadati; phylum Pseudomonadota; class Alphaproteobacteria; order Hyphomicrobiales; family Nitrobacteraceae; genus Bradyrhizobium; species Bradyrhizobium sp. SZCCHNR1051. The sequence goes on from NZ_JAUEYJ010000009.1 coordinate 202,412, forward strand.
GACACCGAGCGGATAGTAGACGCCCGACGTGCCGCCGGTGAGCACGTTGATGAAGCTCTGCGCCTGCGCCGCAGGCGCCGCGAGCAGGCAGGCGGCTGCCAGAATGAAACCGGTTGCAGCGCCAGAGAATGTCGAGAAACGCATGGATCCTCCCATTGATTTTGCCGCAAATTGGACGGCTGCGGGCGCTGGGTCAACCCATCCGAAAGACTGGCGCACCGGCCGCTCCCGCTCCCACGGCGCAAGGCCGGGACCGATGCGCCCCGCGTTCAATCTTACATTGACAGTATCACCAGCTTGAACCGCAGGTGCAGCCCAATGCGGCGGGCCGCCTCCCTCGCGGGGCCACCGATCATTGGAACGTCATGTCGAGGCATTTGGAGATGTCCGAGCCGAGCCCGGACGAGATCGTGATGCAGCCGCGCACCTTCTGCTGGGTCGCATCCGCCACCCAGATCGAGTAGCCGCCATTGCCGAAGAAGGAGTTGGTGTTCGCCGGCTCGGTCTCGGTGGCGTCGAACTCATATTTGGAATCAGTGTCGAACACGCGCGGCTTCCTGGTACAGCCGCCGTCGGTCTGGACGTTGATGACCTCCTTGTTGTCCCGGGTCAGCGACAGTGAGACCTGGCAGCGGAAATATTCCGAGGTCTTCACGTTGAAGAGGTAGGCGTAGGACTTGCAGACGGCCGTATTGAGCTTGCCGGCGGAGAGACCGCGGCTGCAGGCGATGCGTTGGTTGTTGGACAGCTTGAAGTCGTCGGCCCGGGCGGACGCCAACGTCACCAGCGACAACGCCGCAACCCAACCGATCTTCGTGACGAGGCTCATCCGAATCATCCCCAAAGTGTTTTCTTGGCCTATGTTTCTAAACCACGCTGCAGGATAATCGCGAGATCGGCGAATTTAAAAATCCGCCAACGATCACCGCGCTGCGACGGGGCGACGTTGACGCTGCCTCGGCGTTCGTGATTTGTTCGAGACGACATCGATTGGAGGAGGACATGAAGAGCCCGGTTCTGAAAGCCCTTATCGCCCTCGGTGCGCTGGGCGCACTGGCCAGCGCGGCGCCCGCGGCACCGCCGGAGCCGTGGGAGCTGAAGCCCGACATGGGCTACGCCTATGGCAAGGATGGCAAGACGCTCGCCTACAAGATGGGCACCAAGAACGCCGACATGCTGCTCAAGGGCGCCAAGAAGGTGCCGAAGGGCACGCTGTTCTTCGTCGGCCAGAACGGTCAGCTCTACATGCGGACGGCCCCCTATCTCGACGGCGACGGCAGCTTCTCGTTCGGCGCGGATGAGTGAAGGCGAGCGAGCGCAGCCTCAGAACGCCGCCGCCAGCTCCTTGGCGCCGGGCAGGCCGCTGAGCGAGTCCATCCTGGCATCCGTCACCGCAAGCAGCTTTGCCACGGTGTTGTGGCGAACGGCGACCGGATTGCGCTCGTAGCCGCCGCGCTGGAAGAAGTTGGCGGTCGGAACCTGATCGCGCATCTCGAGCGGCATCGTCACCATGTCGAAGCCGGTGCCGTCCCCGGTGAGATTCATCATCTCGAGCTCGGCGGCGGAAAGCGGCCGGGTGTAGCCCTTGGCGCGCGCGAACAGCACCGAGGTCAAGAGCTTGTGGGTCTGCAGCATCGGCCCGACGTCGATGTCGAGCACCATCGCATGCATGGCCCACCCCTGCGGCGTATTGCCGATCTTCTCATGCGCCGACCAGTCGTCCGGCACGGAGCGCGCAATCGCGACCATCTTCTTCAGGACCGCGAGCTTGTGCTCCATCGCGCCCCGCGCCGGGCCGGACGTCTGCGCCACGCGTTCGCCGAGCAGGCGGATGAACAGCGGGCCCTGCTCGGCCAGAAGCTCGACGCTGTTGGTGGTCAATAGCTGATTGTAGCCGATCGCCGTCGAGATCGCGCGGTTGCCCTTGAAGCCCGATTGCGAGTCATGCTTGCCGTTGCCGCCGGTCTCGAAGGCATAGACGCGCACCGCCTGCTCGCGCGTCAGTCCCGACGCCGCGGCGAAGCGCGCATAGGCGCGCTTGAAATCGATGTCGTTGGTGGGGCGCTGCGGCGACCATTGGAAATGCTCCTGTGCCGCCTTCACGAGGTCGGCGACCACAGGGATGTACTTGCGCTCGCGCGGCTCACCCTCAGGTTCCGGCTCGGGGTTCACCGGCCGCTTCGGCCCGGTGTAGACCGGCGGCTGCTCCAGCACATAGTCGTCGAGCCCGATCGGCTGGCGGTCGCGGCGCTTGGCATTGCGCGCACGGCGCTTGTCGGCGATCGCCTTCCAATAGGCGCCCGCCTCCTGGTCAAACTCCGCCCGCGCCTGCTGATATTCGGCGAGTTTGCGCTGATACTCCGCAATCGCAGCCGGCGATGCCATCTGCGCCAAAGCTTCGCGGGGCGCGACCGGTGAGCCGGGTTCCGCGGCCAGCAAAGGCGGCGCGCCGGAAACGGCGCAGGCGAGAATCAGGGCAAGGGTGCGAATCGGCTGATGCAGCATGCCGCCCTTGTAGCCGAAACGGCGGCTACTTCCAGGCGAACACCGGCTGCTCCAGCTCGTGCACCCGGGTGTCGCGGCCGGACAGGACCTCGCGGAACTGATAGATCAGCGCTGCGGTGGGCGCGTGAATGAGACCCTCGCGGGCGTGAAAACGGATGACGCGCCGCGTGCTCTCGGGGATCGCGGTGAAATCGAACGCGTCATCCGCCGTGATCGCGTCGAGGCCGATCCGGTGCACCGAGGAGACCTCGTCCGGATTCGGCCGCAGCGTGCGGCCATTGGCCGCCCATACGACGACGGGGGTAATCAGATAGCCCGACCGTGTCGGATAGTCGTCGAGCAGACCCAGCACCGCATCCGGCGCCAGGATCAGCCCGAGCTCCTCTGCGAGCTCGCGCAGCGCGGCCGCGACCGTCGTTTCGCCGGCGTCGCAGCGTCCGCCCGGCAGCGCCCATTGCCCGCCATGGCTGCGCAGCCCTGCAGCGCGCAGAGTGAGCAGCAGCGCCGTGTCGCCGGTCTCGTGGTGCGGCGCCAGCGCGATCACCACCGCGGCGCGCTTCAGCGAGGCCGCAGCCGCCTCCAGCCGCACGAAACCGGCACAGCAGCTTGCGATTTTCCGCCTCGTGGCATCGTCGAACGGCATCGGCATGCAGCTTGACTACACCAGGCCGGCGACAGATGAAACGATCTCCAGGCCGGCTCGGGCCACAACGGGAAGGGTCTTCAGCGATGACGAAATCGGCCGCGGCCAGGATGACGTCCGACGGCTGGGAGATCGTCGACACCTCCGGTTTCCTGCATCTGATCGGCCCGCTGTGGCAGCGGGTCGTCGGCGGTGTCCACGAGTACGCCATCGTCACCGAGGACAAGCACCACAACCGCCGCGGCCTGGTTCAGGGCGGCGTGATCATGACGCTCGCCGACCGCAGCTGCGGCATGACGGCCCGCTACGCCGCGGGCAAGGAGCACATGGCGACGATCCAGTTCGACACGCATTTCGTCGAGTCCGGCAAGATCGGCGAGACCCTGGTGTCGCGGCCGCATGTGGTGCGGATCACCCGCAGCCTGGTGTTCATCACCACGGAGGTCATGGCCGGACATCGCGTGATCGCGATGGCCTCGGGCGTGTTCAAGATTCTGAAGAGCGAGTGAGCCGTGCTCTCGCCTCTCCGTCATTGCGAGGAGCGTCGCGACGAAGCGATCCAGAGTCCCGACCCGGCCCTGGATTGCGTCGCTGCGCTCGCAATGACGCGCTGAGAGAGTTATCGTATCCCCTTCGCCCGCGGTGGTGCAGGTTTGAAATGAGGCAAGAATGCAATATCGCCAGCTCGGCCGTTCCGGCCTGAAGGTGTCGCCGATCTGCCTGGGGACGATGATGTTCGGCGGTCCCACCGACGAGCCGACATCCGCCCGCATCATCGCCAAGGCGCGCGACGCCGGCATCAACTTCATCGACACCGCCGATGCCTACAACAAGGGCGTCTCGGAAGAGGTGGTCGGCCGCGCCATCGCGCGCGAGCGCGACCGCTGGATCGTCGCCACCAAGCTCGCCAATCCGATGGGCGACGATCCCAACCGCGCCGGCCTGTCGCGGCGCTGGGTGCTGCAGGCCGCGGACGAAAGCCTGCGGCGGCTCGGCACCGGGCACATCGACCTCTACTACCTGCACAAGGAAGATCACGCGACGCCGCTCGAGGAAACCGTGCGCGCGATCGGCGATCTCATGCGTGCGGGCAAGATCCGCTATTTCGGCGTCTCCAACTACCGCGCCTGGCGGCTCGCCGAGATCTGCAATCTCTGCGACGCAGGCGGCATCGACCGCCCCGTCGTCAGCCAGCCCTACTACAATGCGATGAACCGGATGCCCGAGGTCGAGCACCTGCCGGCCTGCGGCTATTACGGCCTCGGCGTCGTGCCCTACAGCCCGCTGGCGCGCGGCGTGCTCACCGGAAAGTACAGCCCCGATGCACCGCCGGACACGGACACCCGCGCCGGCCGCAACGATACGCGAATGATGCAGACCGAGTGGCGGCCCGAATCGTTGAAGCTGGCGCAGGAGATCAAGCGTCACGCCGAGACGAAGGGCTTCACGCCGGGACAGTTCGCCGTGTCCTGGGTGCTCAACTCCGGCTTCATCAGCTCCGTGATCGCGGGTCCGCGCACCGAGGCGCAATGGGACGACTACATCCGCGCGCTCGACTATCCCTTTGCCGCCGACGACGAGGCGCTGATCGACCGGCTGGTCGTGACCGGCCACGCCTCGACGCCCGGCTACAACGATCCGGCCTATCCGATCGAGGGCCGCAGGCCGCGGGTGGGCTGAGATGGAGGAGGATCGCTACGGCCTGCCGCTGTCGACCGCCTCCACTGACGCGGCCGCAGCCTATCGCGAGGGCATGGATCTGCTGCTCGCATTCTGGCCCGGGGCCACTGACGCGTTCGAGCGGGCGATCATGCTCGATCCGGAGTTCGCGCTGGCGCACGCGGCGCGTGCCCGCATCCACGCGATCTACATGCAGCGCGAGGCGGCGCTGCAGACCATCGCACGGGCCCGCGACCTCGCTGCCAAGCGCGGCACCCCGCGCGAGCAGAGCCATGTCGCGACCCTGGTGCTCGCCATCGAGGGACGCGGCACTGACGCGCTGACATCGACCCTGGCGCATCTGGCGAACTGGCCGCGGGACGCCATGATCATGGCGCTCCCGCTCGGCGCTTTCGGCCTGCTCGCCTTCTCCGGCCGCGCCGATCACGATGCCGCCCGCCGCGACCTCTGCGACCGCTTCGCCGCTGATTATGGCGAGGACTGGTGGTTCATGTCCAACCATGGCTGGGCCCTGACCGAGGCCGGCGAGTTGGCGAAGGGCCGCGCCGTCACCGAGCGCAGCTTCGCGCTGCGCCGGCACAACGCCTACGCCGTGCATGCGCTGCTGCATGCGATGTTCGAGGACGGCGCGGTGGACGAGGCCGATGCGCTCGTCGAGGGGTGGATCGGCGACTATGACCGCACCGGAATGCTGCATGGCCATATCTGCTGGCACCAGGCGCTCGGCGCGCTGGACCGGGGCGATGCCGACAAGGCGCTGGCGGTCTATACCGACGTGCTGGTGCCGACGATGGACTCGGCGCCGCCGCTCAACACCCTGTCCGACTGCGCCTCGCTGCTGTGGCGGCTGATGGCTGACGAGCAACCGGTGCCGCCCAACGCATGGGCCGACACGGCGGCCTATGCGAGCACGCGCTTCACGGGTTCGACCCTGGCCTTCGCCGAGATGCATCTGGTGATGATCGCGGCAGCGACGCATGACAGCGCCGCGCTCAAGGGACGCCTTGCCGCGATCGAGCGGCGGCAGGCCGAGGGCAGACTGCCGGCCGGGCGCATCGTGCCGCACATGTTGCGGGCGCTGCGTGCGTTCGCCGATGACAATTGGCGCGGATGCGCGCGCGAGCTTGCGCCCGTCATCGGCGATCTCCCCCGCATCGGCGGCAGCCACGCGCAGCGCGAGGTGATCGAGGACACCTACATCCTGGCGCTGATCCGCAGCGGCGCGCTGGCCCAGGCACGCGACCTGCTCGATGCCCGCCTGCACCGCCGCCCCTCCGCGCGCGACACGCGCTGGCGGGCGCTGACGGTTTGACGGACGTTATCCCTCCGTCTCCAATCCCGTCGGCATCGGCACGTTCTCGGGCTGCAGCTTGAGACCCGCCGCGAGCGCGACGGTCTCCAGCAGCGCCGCAAAGTCCTTCTCCAGATAGCCGGCGGGATCCGGTTGCAGCGAGGCGGCGCCGACATGGGCCTGCAATGCCTCGCGCGTCGCGGCTGTCACCGGCATCGCGACGTCGAGCTGGCGCGCCGCCGACAGGCCGAGATCGAGATCCTTGCGCAGCAGCGGCGGCGTGAAGGTCGTGGTCCAGTCGAGATTGACCAGCGCGTTGCTCTTGTACCTGGTGAAGGTCGACCCCATGACGCTGGCGTTCATGAAGTTCAGGAAGGCATGGCGCGGCACGCCGGCCTTCTGCGCCAGGATGGTGATCTCGGCCAGGTTCTGGATCACGACGCCGAGGAACACGTTGTGCGCGATCTTGCAGATGCGGGCGAGCTCGCCCTCGCCGACATAGGACACGCCGGAGACGGCGATCTTCGCCAGATACGGTTCGATGACCTCGAACGCGGCCTTGGGGCCCGAGACCACCGACGACAGCTTGCCGGCCTTGACGCATTTGCCGTTGCCGGACACCGGCGCCCGCACGAACTCACAGCCCAGTCGAACGAGCTTGGCGGCGATCGCCTCCGACTGCTCGATGCCGATCGAGGAGCAATCCACCAGGATCCGGGGACGCGATCCAGAACTGGCGGCCACCAGGCCGTTGTCGCCGAAATAGACCTGCTCGAGATCCTTGCCCGTCGACACCATCGTGAACACGATGTCGCACGCGGCGAGATCGCGGGGATGATCGACGATGACGCCTCCTTTCGCCGCCAGCGGCTCGGCCTTGGCGCGGGTGCGATTGAAGATCGACACCTTGTGGCCGGCCTTGAGCAGGCGCTCAGCCATCGGATAGCCCATGCGCCCCATGCCGATCCAGCCGAGCGAATGCGTCGCTGCCATTTGCGTCACTCCCTTTGACCTGCTTCGCTTAGTAGCGGTTGGCGATCGGCAATTCCTCGGCCGGGAACAGCGTGATCACCTGACAGCCCTTGTCGGTGACCACCACCTCCTCCTCGATACGCGCAGCCGAGAAGCCGTCGGTCGCCGGACAGTAGGTCTCGAGCGCGAACACCATGCCGGTCTTGATCTCCATCGGATTGTCCAGCGAGACCAGCCGCGAGATGATCGGGCGCTCATGCAGAGCGAGCCCGAGGCCGTGGCCGAACTGCAAGCCGAAGGCCGCCATCTCCGAGGGAAAGCCGAACTCCTCGGCCTTAGGCCAGACCTTGGCCACGGTGTCGGTCGAGACGCCCGGCTTGATCAGCGCGATCGCATTGTCGAGCCATTCGCGGCACTGCTTGTAGGCGTCGTGCTGCGCCGGCGTGGCGCGGCCGACGTTGAAAGTGCGGTAGTAGCAGGTCCGGTAGCCCTGATAGGACTGCAGGATGTCGAAGAACGCCTGGTCGCCCGGACGCAGGATGCGGTCGGTGAAATTGTGCGGATGCGGATTGCAGCGCTCACCGGAGATGGCGTTGATCGCCTCGACGTCGTCGGAGCCCATCTCGTAGAGCATCTTGTTGGCGAGCGCGACGATGTCGTTCTCGCGCACGCCCGGCTTCAGGTGCTCGTAGATCGAATGATAGACACCGTCGACCATGGCCGCGGCCTGGTTGAGCAGCATGATCTCGTCGATGTTCTTGATCTCGCGCGCGTCCAGCATGACCTGCTGGCCATCGACCACCTTCATGCCGGCCTTCTGCAGCTCGAAGAACATCGCCGTTTCCGCAAGGTCGACGCCGACAGGCATGTCGGCAACGCCTGCGGCGCGCAAAAGGCTCATGACCTCCTCGGCATGCGCCTTCATCAGCCCGACCGCCGGCGGCACGGTGCCGCGCATCCCGAGCATGCCGGCGCGGCAATTCTCCGGCGCCAGCCAGTCACAGAACAGACGATGGTGGACGGCCGCCGAGCCGAAATCCCACACGATCGGCTCGCCGTCGCCGGCCAGCAGCGCGAAACGGCACAGCTTGTCGCGCTCCCATTCGCCGATCTTGGTGCCGGACACGTAGCGAATGTTGTTGACGTCGAACAGCAGCAGCGCACCATAGCCCGACGCCTTCAGCGCCGCGCGCGCCCGCGCCAGCCGGTAGCGCCGCAACCTGTCGAAATCGACGCGGCGCTCGAAATCCACCGAGACATGGCCATGCGACGGAATCGCCCGCCCCCAGCGCCAATGCGGATCGAGATGCTCCGGGCTGACCAGATGCGGCTTCAGCGCGCTCGCTGTCATGTGGACGTTTCCCATTGTTCTATTGCAATCGATTGCAAAGCCGAATTTATTGCATACACGCAAAGCGTGTCAAGGTATAGCATGATCAAAACGTCGTTGCGCGGCGACATCAGAGGCTGGGAATGAAACGAACATTGCGACCGGCAGCAGGCCTGCATGCGTCGTCCTCGCGCCCGACGATCAAGGACGTCGCCGCCCGTTGCGGTGTGCATCCCTCGACGGTCTCGCGCGCGCTCAGCCCGGCGATGAAGCACCTCGTCGCTGCCGATGTCGCGGACAAGATCCAAGCCGCAGCCAACGCGCTCGGCTACCGGCTGAACATGGCCGCCAAGGGCCTGCGCACCGGACGCAGCGGCCTGATCGGCGTGCTCGCGCCGGATATCGCCGACCCCGGCTTTCCGCCGATGCTGTCCGGCATCGCCGATCATCTCCACGCGCAGGGTTATGCAACGATCGTGGCCGACGCCGGCACAGAGGGGTCGGAGCGGGATCTCGTCGACCGGCTGATCGCGCGCGGCGTCGACGGTCTGGTACTGGCGACGGTGAGCTTGCGTGACGACGTCGTGAAGCACTGCCTGGATGCAGCGCTGCCGGTGGTGCTTGTCAATCGCGTCGATGCCGCCGGACTCCTGCCCTCGGCAGCCAGCGACGATGCCGCCGGCATGCGTCTCGCCGTCCAGCATCTCGTCGCGCTCGGCCACCGGCGCATCGGTCACGTCGCGGGCCCGCAGCACATCTCGACCGGCGCACGCCGCCGCGCCGGCTTCGAGGCCAGCATCAGGGCTGCGGGACTGTCGGCCCGCCATACGCCGGTCGAAGCCGTCGAAACCTATACGCGTGCGGCGGGTCGCGAGGCTGCGCTGCGCCTGCTCGCGCGGCGGACGCGCCCAACCGCAATCGTCGCCGCCAATGATCTGCTGGCGCTCGGCGTCTATGACGCGCTCGCCGCGCGCGGCCTGACCTGCCCCGGTGATATCTCCGTGGTCGGCCACAACGACATGCCGTTCGTCGACATGGTCGCGCCGCCGCTGACCACGGTGCGGATCGCCCAGCGCGACATGGGGGAAGCCGCGGCGCGGCTGCTGCTCGACCGCCTTGCCGGGCGCGAGGCAGCGACCGACCACATCGTATTGGCGCCGGAGCTCATCATCCGCGGCTCGACGATCGCATACGAGCACTGACACGTCCGCGGGGCATCGCTACACTGCGCGGCAAAGCAACAACGGGAGGATACGCCGATGACGGAGATGGTCGGCCTGGAGGCGCTCGTCGCATCCATCGCACCGGGACAATCGATCGCAATCCCCGTCGACCGTGCCGGCGTCTCGATGGCGGCGACGGCGGCCATGATCGAGGCCGGCCTCACCGGGCTGCATCTCGTCTGCGTGCCGATATCAGGCCTCCAGGCCGATCTGCTGATCGGCGCCGGCGTGGCCGCGGTGGTGGAAACCAGCGCCGTCTCGCTCGGCGAGGCCGGCGGCGCACCGCGCTTCGTCGCGGCCGTGCGCGACGGCAGCATCCGCCTGCGCGATGCCACCTGCCCTGCGATCCATGCCGGCCTGCTGGCCGGGCAGAAGGGCGTGCCGTTCATGCCGATCGCCGGCATCATCGGCAGCGATCTGCTGCGGGTCCGCCCCGATTGGAAGGTGATCGACAGTCCGGTCGGCGAGCCCGGCAAGGTGGTCGTGGTGCCGGCGATCACGCCCGACGTGGCGCTGCTTCATGCCCCCGAGGCTGACCGCTTCGGCAATGTCCGCATCGGCCGCTACCGTGAGCTGGCGACGATGGCCTATGCGGCGAAGCGCACGCTGGTCACCGTCGAGCGTATCGTCGATCGCGATTTGATGGCGACCGAGGACTCGGCCGCCGGCGTGCTGCCGGCGCTCTATGTCGATGCCATCGCGGTGGCCGCGAACGGGGCCTGGCCGCTGCCGCTGTGGGACGAGTACGAGACCGATGGCGCCGAGCTGGCGCACTACGCCGCGATGGCGCGCACCGACGAGGGCTTTCGCAGCTATCTCTCCGCCTTCCTGACCCGCTGCAAGGAGGTGGCATGACCATGCACGACGAGCGCGCACGCAAAGAACTGCTGATCACCGTCATCGCCGACCTGCTCGATGGCATCCGCCATGTCGCCGTCGGCGCCTCGTCGCCGATCCCGGCGGCCGGCGCAATGCTGCTGCGCGCACGCAACGCGCAACAGGGCAAGCCGCCTGTCCGCATCTCGATCCTCGGCTCGAGCCGGCACAATTTCTTCACCAATGGCGGCGTCGAGCTGTTCGACTGCGCCGCGCAGGGCCGCGTCGACGCGTTCTTTCTCGGCGGCGGCCAGATCGACGGCGCCGGGAACATCAACCTGGTCGGCACCGGCGACTATCCGCGGATGGATGTGCGCTGGCCGGGCTCGTTCGGCTCGGCCTATCTCTACCATCTCATTCCGCGGGTGATCCTGTTTCGCGAGGAGCATTCGCCGCGCGTGCTGGTGCCGAAGGTGGATTTCGTCAGCGCCGCTGCGACCACGCCCGAGGTGAAGCGCCGCGGCGGACCGCATGCGCTGCTGACCAATCTGGCGCTGTTCGATTTCGACCGCGATCGCGGCGGCTTCCGGCTGCGCTCGGTGCACCCGGGCTACTCCGCCGACGACATGCGCGATCGTACCGGATTCGATTATGCGGTGCCGGAGATCGTGCCGCCGACGCCCGCGCCGGACCGGGCGACGGTCGAGCTGATCCGCGGCCGGATCCTCGACGAGCTCGCCGAATGCTATCCGGAATTCGCGCGCGCGATGACTCCGGCCGCGTAGATCACTGCAGTGATCCGCGCGTGATCACCTGCCCCGCATGCGCCTTCTGGTGCGCCCCCTGCCACCAGGTCAGCGCGCCGTTGACGATGACGGCATCGATGCCGGCGGCCGGCACGCAGGCGTCATCATAGGTCGCGCTGTCACGCACGCTGGCCGCATCGAAGATCGTGATGTCAGCGTGGTTGCCGACCGCGATCGTGCCGCGTCCCTTGATGCCGAAATTCTGCGCGGTCAGCCCGCTCATCTTCCACACCGCGGTCTCCAGCGAGAACAGCTCGAGCTCGCGGCAGTAGTAGCCGAGCACGCGCGGGAACGTGCCCCAGAGCCGCGGATGCGGACGCTCGCCGAACGGCAGGCCGTCGGAGCCGATCATGGTGGGCTCGAAGGCGAGGATGGTCTGCACGTCGGCCTCGTCCATCGCGAAGTAGATCGCCGACGCCGGCTGCAGCCGCTTTGCCGCTTCGAGCCGGTCGACGCCCCAGCCAGCGGCGATGTCGGCGAGATCCCGACCCGCCATTTCCGGATGGGGTCCGGAGGCCGCGACGACGACCTTGACCTGCAGCTTGGCCGGGTCGGTGTGCAGCATGGTCGACGAGGCGTTGTAGGGATAGCAGTCGAGTGCGACGCATTGGCAGCTCATCGCCTTCGTGATCAGCGGCAGCGTCTCCCTGGTGCGGCCGAAATTCGCTGGCCCCACCACCTTGTGATGCGAGATCACGACCTGGACGTCGAGCGCCTTGCCGATGGCAAAGCTCTCCTCCAGCGACTGGATCACCTCGTTCGCCTCGTTGCGCATATGCGTGGCATAGACGCCGCCGCTGCCTGTGAGCGGACGGCACACCTCGATGATCTCCTCGGTCGGCGCCGCCTCCGCCGGCGGATAGAACGTCCCGGTCGAGACGCCGATGGCGCCGGCGTCGAGCGCCTCCTGCACATGCGCGCGCATCTCGGCGATCTCCGCATCGGTCGCGGCCCGGCCGAGGTCGCTCACGACCGAGGCGCGCAGCGCGGTGTGGCCGACCATCGGCGCAACGTTGACGGCGGCCGGTGCCGCGCGCAGCGCAGCCACGTAGTCCGCAAACGAGGCGTACTCTGCGACCCGGCCGTCGCCGGGCGACAGCAGGCCGAGCGGCATCGGCCGCGGCGAGCCCGGCTTCAGCGGCGCGATGCTGACGCCGCAATTGCCGGTCACGACGGAGGTCACGCCCTGCGAGACCTTGCAGATCATGTCGGGATCGACCAGCACCGCGCTGTCGTCATGGGTGTGGGAGTCGATGAAGCCCGGCGCAACGATGCGTCCGGTGGCGTCGATCATGCGTGCAGCCTTGCGGCCACCAAGCTCGCCGATGGCAGCGATGCGGCCGTCCTTGATGCCGACATCGGCCTCGAAACGTGGCGCGCGCGTGCCGTCGATGACGGTGCCGCCGCGGATGATCAGGTCGAAGGAGTCGGAGGAAGGCTGGGTATCGGTCATGAGGTCTCGCGCAGGGATATTGATCGGAGCTGGCGGGACTATCCGCTGCACGCCTCTGGGCGTCCAGCGGGATCGGCATGAGGTGCGCGCTGGGCTGGGCTGCAAGCCCCGCGACCGCTGGCACTGCGTCAACAAGGAGCGCGATGTCACCGTCATTCCGGGGCAATCGTCAATGCGCAGCCGCGATGCGGCAACACGTTGACGATTGAAACCGGAATCCCGAGATTTCAGGAACGGACGCAAGACAACATCGAGATTCCGGGTTCAAGGCCCGCGGCCTTGCCCCGGAATGACGGTGGTCGTAACGCAGTCGTCCTTCAACCCGCCGGCCGCCGCTGCGCGACGATCTGCCGGTAGAGTTCGGCATAACGGCCGGCGCGGTGCCGCCACGACACGTCGGTCAGCATCGCATTGAGCTGCATGCGGGTCCAGTTCGCGGCGTTGCTGCGCGAGGCGTAGAAGGCCGCAGCGGCACGGCGCAGGGTCTGATCGAGCGCCTCCGCCGTCACGGAGGCGCACTTGAACCCCGTTGCGGCGACGCCGGCTTCGGTCTCGTCGATGACGGTGTCGGCGAGGCCGCCCACGGCGGTGACGATCGGCAGCGCGCCATAGCGCAGGGCGCAGAGCTGCGTCAGGCCGCACGGCTCGAACCGCGACGGCACGACCAGCGCGTCGCAGCCGGCCTGAATGAGATGCGCCAGGCTCTCGTCATAGCCGATGATGACGCCGATCTGTCCTGGATGGTGGGCGGCGGCTGCGCGGAATGCGTCGCGCAGTTCGGCCTCGCCGTCGCCAAGCAGGGCCAGTTGAATCCCGCTACCGGTCAAGGTCGGCAGGCAGGATAGCAGCAGGTCCAATCCCTTCTGCGACGTCAGCCGGCTGACGACACCGAGCAGGAACGTCTCCGGCGCGACCTGCAGGCCCATGCGCGTCTGCAGCGCCGCCTTGTTCGGTGCCCGCGCCTCGATCCGCTCGATGCCGAAATGCGATGGGATGGCCGAATCGCTGCCGGGATCCCACACCGCCGTATCGATGCCGTTGAGGATGCCGACGAGGTCGGACGCGCGCTGGCGCAGCAGGCCGCCGAGGCCCATGCCCTGCTCGTCGCTCTGGATCTCCCGTGCGTAGGTCGGCGACACCGTCGTGATCTTGTCGGCGAATTGCAGTCCCGCCTTGAGGAAGCTGATGTCGCCGTAATATTCGAGGCCGTAGATCGAGAAGGATTCCGGCGGCAGGCCGAGGGGCGGCAGGAAGTGACGCGGAAAGCGGCCCTGGAAGGCGAGATTATGCACGGTCATGACCGTGCCCGGATGCGGCCGGTGGCTGTAGAGCAGATAGGCCGGCACGAGCCCGGCCTGCCAGTCGTGGCCGTGGACGATGTCGGGCACGAAGGCCGGCACCGCGCCGAGGCCGATATAGGACGCCGCTCGCGCCAGCGCCGCGAAGCGGAACGCATTGTCCGGCCAGTCCTTGCCGTCGGGTCCCAAATACGGATTGCCCTCGCGGTCATAGAGATGCGGCGCATCGAGCACGAACAGATCGAGTGCACCATGGCTGCCGCCGAGCAGCCGGGCATTGCCGCCGAAGAAGTTCGGCAGCGAGCTGATCTCGCTGGCCTGCTCCAGCGCGGTCATGACTGCGGGGTAACCCGGGATCAGCGTGCGGACCTCGACGTCCTCCGCCATCAGCGCCCACGGCAAGGCGCCGACGACATCGGCGAGGCCGCCCGTCTTGACGATGGGATAGACCTCGGAGGCAACCGACAGAACGCGCAGTGGCGTCATGAATTGAGCCCATCGATCATCGGCTGGGTAATCAAGGTCACGCCGTTCTCCGTTGTCCTGAACCGCTTGGCGTCGAACTCCGGATCCTCGCCGACCACGAGCCCCTCCGGAATCTGCACGCCGCGATCGACCACCACGTTGGTGAGGCGCGCATGGCGCGCGACGTTGACGTAGGGCAGCAGCACCGCGTTCTGCAGCTTGGCATAGGAATGCAGATGAGCGCCGGTGAACAGCAGCGAGCGCTGCACCTGGGCACCGGAGACGATGCAGCCCCCGGACACCAGCGAGCACGTCGCCTCGCCGCGACGGCCATCCGTGTCATGGACGAACTTGGCCGGCGGCGTGATCTCCGAATAGGTCCAGAGCGGCCAGGAGCGATCGTAGAGATCGAGCTCGGGCACGACGTCCGTCAGATCCAGATTGGCCGCCCAATAGGCGTCCACCGTTCCAACGTCGCGCCAGTAGCTGCCCTGATCGTGGGCGGCGCGGACACAGGAGCGCGAGAACTGGTGCGCCACGGCGCGGCCGTTCCTGACGATGTAGGGAATGATGTCGCGGCCGAAATCATGGTTGGAATTCGGGTCCGCGGCGTCGCGCTTCAGCTCCTCGAACAGGAATTTGGCGTCGAACACGTAGATGCCCATGCTCGCGAGCGACCTGTCGGGCTTGCCCGGCATCGGCGGCGGATCGGCCGGCTTCTCGATGAAGTCGCGGATCGTGTCGTCCTCATTGATGTGCATGACGCCGAAGCCTGAGGATTCCTCGCGCGGCATCTCCAGGCAGCCGACGGTGACGTCGGCGCGCTGGTCGACATGCTGCTGCAGCATCAGCTCGTAGTCCATCTTGTAGATGTGGTCGCCGGCCAGCACGACGATGTATTTGGTATTGTAGGTCTCGAGGATGTCGATGTTCTGGTACACGGCGTCGGCCGTTCCGACGTACCACATCGTCTCCGAGACGCGCTGGCTGGCGGGCAGGATGTCGAAGCTCTCGTTACGCTCGGGACGGAAGAAGTTCCAGCCCATCTGCAGATGCCGGATCAGGCTGTGCGCCTTGTACTGCGTCGCCACCGCGATGCGACGGATGCCGGAGTTCACGGCGTTCGACAGCGCGAAATCGATGATGCGCGACTTGCCGCCGAAATAGACGGCGGGCTTGGCGCGCCGGTCGGTCAACTCCAGCAGCCGGCTGCCGCGTCCGCCGGCCAACACGAAGGCCAGCGCGTGACGAGACAGCGGCTCGGTCCGTGCGGCGGGTGCCATGGTTCTCCTCCCTGCAACTCGTTGTCGCGTCAAGAATTCCGCGGCCCGGACAGGGGCGTCTCGCGATCGCGCTCCGTCTCCCGGTACTCACATATGACGAGGGAACAGCCAACCAGTTCCCAATGACGAGTGCAATGGGGTGCTTCAGCCCAGGCGATCCCAGGTTGCAGCCACGTCGTCCCAGCGCGGCGGGTCGGCGCCCTCGCGGGTGCAGGTGACGGCCGCACACGCCCCGGCAAAGGCGAGCACCTTGCGCAATTCGGTCTGGCTCAATCCCCTCAGGGCCTCCCGGCCGATGCGGCCGAGCTTGCGCAGCGCGAACAAGAGCCCCGCCTGGAATGTGTCGCCGGCCCCGATCGTATCGACCACCTCGACCTGGGGGACCGCGACTTCGACCGCGCCGGCTTGCGCATGCCAGCCGAGCGCCCCCTTGGGACCCCGCGTGACGACGACCAGGCCGGTGCCGCGCGCCAGCAGCGCATCGGCCCGCGCAGCGTAATCGTCGTGGCCATGCAGATAGTCGAAATCGACATCCGACATCTTGATCAGGTCGGCGCTTGCGGCAAACCCATCCATGTCAGCGCGATAGCCGGCCTTATCAGTCACCAGATTCGGACGGCAGTTCGGGTCGAAGGAGATCGTCACCGCGCCCTGCGTGGCGGCGATCAGCGCACGGGTCTGCGCGGCGCCGAGATCGTGGATCAGCGTGGTCGAGCCGACATGGATGGCATCAATGTCGGCAAAGGGGATGCTGCCCGGCCGGAACGTCCATTTCCGCGCGGCGGTCTCGGCGTCGTAGAAGGCATACTGCGCCTCGCTGCCGACATGGCGCACGAAAGCGAGCGTGGTCTGGTCAGGGCTGCGCGTCGCGTAGCCGAGGTCGACGTTCGAGCCTTGCGCATGCGCCGCGATCATGGTGCCGAACAGGTCGGTCGAGATGCCGCCGACGAAGCCCGTGGGCGCACCGAGCCGCGCCACGCCGACGGCGACGTTCAGGCACGAGCCGCCGACCACCGGCCGCAAGGCATCGCGGCCGTCGGCCGATCTGGCCGGAACGAAATCGATCAGCGCATCGCCGCAGCTCAGGATCATGGTCATGCCTCCCCGTCGACCCCATGCATCACGGAACGGCTCTCGCGATCAAGCGTCCGCAGCAGGCCGTGGATGCGGCGCTTGCGGCGATGGAAGGCCGCGACGTCCGGATCGGTCGGATCGCTGAGGCGGCCGAGCGAGGACATCGACGCCATCGTTTCGCCGATCGAGCGAAAGCCGCCGCTCGCCACCGCGCCGAGCATGGCCGCGCCGAGCAACACGGGCTCCTGGGTGCCGGGCAAGGCCACCGTCAACCCCGTCGTGTCCGCCATGATCTGGCGCACCAGCGGACTGCTCGAGGCGCCGCCGGCCATCACCAGCGTCCGGCTGCTGACGCCGTTGGCGGCGAAGGCATCGATCACGTCGGCCAAGCCATAGGCGAGCCCGCACAATCCTGCGACGAACAGCCGCTCCATCGCTGAGATATCGGTAGCGAGATCGAGGCCGGCGATGACGGCGCGCGAGTCGGGATCGGCATAGGGCGAACGGTTGCCGAGAAACTCAGGGAGGATGTGGAGATCCTGCGCCAGCAGCGCAGTGGCGCCGGCATTCGGCACTCGCGCCATGATCCGCTTCTCCAGAAAGCTGATGACGTCGAGCCCTTCGGCACGCGCGGCGGCCGTGGCCTCGGCAGACGCCGGGTGCGAGCGCAGCAGGTGATCGATCGCAGCCCCCGCAGCGGACTGGCCACCCTCGTTGAGCCAGAACTCCGGCACCATGCCCTGATAGTACGGTCCCCATACGCCAGGCACGAAGGACGGAGCGCGCGTCGTCGCCATGATGCAGGCCGAAGTCCCCATGATGTAGGCGAGGCGATCGCAGACATCGACCTCGCTGCGCTCAGCCGCGCGGCCGCCGATCGCGCCGATGCCGCCGGCATGGGCGTCGATCAGCGCCGCGCCGACCGGTGTGCCTGCAACCAGTCCGAGTTCTTCGGCCGCGTCCTGCGACAGCCCACGGCCGAGCGGCGTGCCAGGCGCAACGATCTCGGTGCCGATCCGCGCGAAATCTTCTGCGACGAAATCCTCCAGCCCGATGCGGCGAAAGTAGGCCGCGCTCCAGCGCGTCTCATGCGCGAGATAATTCCATTTGCAGGTGACGGTGCACATCGAGCGCGCCAAAGAGCCTGACGCACGCCAGGTCAGGAAGTCGGCGAGATCGAAGAAGTGGCCTGCCGCATCGAAACTCTTGCGCAGATACCGCTTCAGCCACAGCAGCTTCGGCATCTCCATTTCCGGGGAGATCGAGCCGCCGACATAGCGCAGCACCTCGTCTCTGGTCGCATTGATGTCGCGCGCCTCCATCAGCGCGCGATGATCCATCCAGACGATGACGTTGCGGGCGGACTCACCGGAGCTGCTGACGGTGACGGGAGCACCCGATGGGTCCAGCGCCACCAGCGAGCAGGTGGCATCGAAGCCGACGCCCTTGATCAGCTCCGGCGCGACAGCCGCTTCCGCCAGCGCGGCTTTGACCGAGGCGCAGCAGGCACGCCAGATGTCGTCGGACGACTGCTCGACGACGTCGCCGGCCTCGTGCCAAGTCTGGATCGGATGCCGCGCCGCGGCAAGCAGGCGGCCGTTACAGTCGAAAATCCCGGCGCGCGTGCTGGTTGTGCCGACATCGACACCGACAAAAGCCTGCCGCATGTTTCGCTCCCGTCAATTTTGACGCGAGCTTACCAGCAAGTGTAGCCGCCATCGACAACGACGACGCTGCCGGTCATCAAACTTGCCGCTTCCGAGGCCAGGAACAGGACGACCGACGCGATCTCCTCGACCTGCCCCATGCGGCCCATCGGGGTTCCGCCGATCCAGGCGTCGTACATGCGCGGATTACTCTTCACGAAGGCATTCAGCGGCGTCTCGATATAGGTCGGCGCGACCGCGTTGACCCGGATGCCGCGCGCGCCCCATTCGGCTGCCAGCGACTTGGTCAGATGATGCACTGCGGCCTTGGAGGCGTTATAGAAACACTGCTCCTGCGGCTTGTTGACGATGAAGCCGGACATCGAGCCGATATTGACGATGGTGCCGCTCTTCGCCGCCAGCATGTGCCTGCCGAAGGCGCGGCAGCACCAGAAGGTGCCGTTGAGGTTGACGTCGAGCACGTTGAGCCAGTGCTCGTCGGTGACCGTCTCGGCCGGCGTCTCGCTGCGCGCGATTCCGGCATTGTTGACGAGGATGTCGAGGCCGCCGTAGCGCGCGACCAGATCGTCGGCAATCTTCGTCACCTGCGCCGAGTTGGTGACGTCCATCAGCGCGGTCTCGGTGTCATAGCCCTTGGCCTTCATCGCCGCCTGCCCGTCCGCCGCCGCCTTGGCGTCGCGATCGGCGATCACGACATGCGCGCCCGCCTCCGCCAGCGCCTCGACGCAGGCGAGCCCGATGCCCTGCCCGCCGCCGGTGATCAGCGCGGTCTTGCCGTTCAGCTTGAATTTCTCCAGATACATCGTCGTGGTCCGTTGTTGTCATTGACGCCCGGAGGGGACGTCGCCTCTCATGCGAAGATCGAATTGCCGTTGGCATCGAAGCGATAGATGCGGTTCGGCTCCGGCCGCAGCGTCACGGCGTCGCCGGCACTGAGGCGCTTTTCGCCGACGACGCGCACCGTGAGCGTGCCGAGCGCGCCGGCATCGACATAGAGAAACGTGTCGCTGCCGAGATGCTCGGCGATCACGACCTTGCCGGGCCAGCCCTCGCCGCCCTCGTCGACGACCGTGACATGCTCCGGCCGCACGCCGATCGTGGTCGCCTTGTGCTTGTCCGCTTCCGGGCCGGTGATGAGGTTCATCTTCGGCGAGCCAATGAAGCCGGCGACGAACAGATTGGCCGGGCGCTGATAGAGCTCGATCGGCGAGCCGTACTGCTCGATGCGGCCGGCGTTCAGCACCACGATCTTGTCGGCCATGGTCATGGCCTCGACCTGGTCGTGGGTCACATAGATCGCGGTGGTGCCGAGCTGCTTCTGCAGCCGCGTCACCTCGAGCCGCATCTGCACCCGCAGCGCGGCATCGAGATTGGACAGCGGCTCGTCGAACAGGAACGCCTTGGGCTCGCGCACGATGGCGCGGCCGATCGCGACGCGCTGGCGCTGGCCGCCCGAGAGCTCGCGCGGCTTGCGGTCGAGATAGGGCGTGAGGTTCAAGGTCGCGGCGGCCGCCTCGACCTTCTGGGTGATCTCGGCCTTGGGCAGCCCGGCCATCTTCAAGCCGAAAGCGATGTTGCCGCGCACGCTCATATGCGGATAGAGCGCGTAGGATTGGAACACCATCGACAGCCCGCGCTTGGCCGGCGGCACGTCGACGACATTGTTGCCGTCGATCAGGATGCGGCCGCCGGAGACGTCCTCCAGCCCCGCGATCAGGCGCAGCAGCGTGGTCTTGCCGCAGCCGGAGGGGCCGACGAACACCACGAAGGCGCCGTCGGGGATGTCGAGATCGGCGCCCTTGATGATGTGGACCGGCCCGAACGATTTCTGCACACCTTCCAGCGTGATCCGTCCCATGATCCCAGCCTTTCGTTACTTCACTGCGCCGAAGGTCAGCCCGCGCACGAGCTGCTTCTGGCTGAACCAGCCGATGATCAGGATCGGCGCGATCGCGAGCGTGGAGGCCGCCGACAGCCGCGCCCAGAACAGGCCTTCCGGGCTCGAATAGGAGGCGATGAAGGTCGTCAGCGGCGCCGCATTCAGAGTCGACAGGTTCAAGGTCCAGAACGCCTCGTTCCAGGCGAGGATGAGATTGAGCAGCAGCGTCGAGGCGAGGCCTGGGATCGCCATCGGCGTCAGCACGTAGATCAGCTCGCGCCCGATCGTGGCGCCGTCCATCCGCGCCGCTTCCAGGATGTCCTTCGGGATCTCCTTGAAGTAGGTGAACAGCATCCAGATCACGATCGGCAGGTTGCCGAGGCAGAGGATGAAGACCAGCCCGGTGCGGGTGTCGAGCAGACCGAAGTTCTTGTAGATCAGGTAGATCGGCACGAGCACGCCGACCGGCGGCATCATCTTGGTCGAGAGCATCCAGAGCAGGATGTCCTTGGTGCGCGTGGTCGGCGCAAACGCCATCGACCACGCCGCGGGAATGGCGATCAGCATCGCGATCAAGGTCGAGCCGCCGGCGATGATCAGCGAGTTCAGCGCGTGGTGCAGATAGTCGCTGCGCTCCTGCACCGTGGCGTAGTTTTCGGTTGTCCAGTGGAAGAACAGGAACGACGGCGGCGTCGCGAACGCCTCCAGCTCGGTCTTGAAACTCGCCAGCACCATCCACAGGATGGGGAAGAAGATCACGAACCCGGCGAGCCATGCGGCCACGGTGGAGATTGCGACATGACGTCCGGTGACCTTGCGCGCCATGGTGTCACGCCTCCAGATTGCGGCCGACGATGCGGACCAGGAAGAAGGCGACGATGTTGGCGATGACCACGGCGACCAGGCCGCCGGCCGAGGCGGTGCCGACATCGAACTGGATCAGCGCCTGAGAATAGACCAGGAAGGCGATGTTGGTGGTCTGCAGGCCCGGTCCGCCGCCGGTGGTGACGAAGATCTCCGCGAACACCGTGAGCAGGAAGATGGTCTCGATCAGGATCACCACCGTGATCGGGCGCGCCAGGTGCGGCACCGTGAGATAAATGAAGCGCGACACCGCGCCGGCGCCGTCCATCTCGGCGGCCTCCTTCTGCTCCTCGTCGAGCGACTGCAGCGCGGTCAGCAGGATGAGGGTGGCGAACGGCAGCCATTGCCAGGCGACGATGAAGATCACCGCGAGCAGCGGCGCGTCGGTGAACCAGTCGATCGGCGTCATCCCGAGCGAGGTCGCGATCCAGGCGAACAGGCCGGACACCGGGTGCATCAGCAGGTTCTTCCACACCAGCGCGCTGACGGTCGGCATCACGAAGAACGGCGCGATCACCATCAGCCGGATGATGTTGCGCCCGATCACGGGCTGGTCGAGCAGCAGCGCCAGGGGAATGCCGAGGCCGATCGTCAGCAGCAGCACCGAGCCGACCAGCACCAGCGTATTCTGCAGCGAGGCGAGGAAGGCGGGGTCGGTGAGGAAATATTCGAAGTTTTCGAGGCCGACGAAGCTCTCCGAGCCGGGATCGAGCAGGCTGTAATGCAGGGTCGAGAAGTAGACCGTCAGCGCCAGCGGCACGATCATCCAGATGAACAGCAGGATGACCGCGGGCGACAGCAGCGCGCGGGCGAGGATTTGCGTCTGTCTGGTGGCCATGACCGCCGTTCCTTGTTCGCTCGACAGATATTGCTGTCATTGCGAGCGAAGCGAAGCAATCCCGAACACGGGCGGGACTCTGGATTGCTTCGTCGCCTTCGGCTCCTCGCAATGACGAGCTGATGGCTAGCCGTAGGGTGGGCAAAGGCGCGGAGCGCCGTGCCCACCGTCTTCACGGTTCGCGGCCCGACGGTGGGCACGCTTCGCTTTGCCCACCCTACGGGTCTCGCATGTCGCGTTCGAGCAGAGAAAAAATGCGGCCATCCCTGTGGGGAGGGATGGCCGCCAGTGATCAGCTCGGGAGGAGTTTTGGCTTCGAGCTGATGGACGTGGCGCGCCTATTTGATGTAGCCGGCGCGCTTCATCTCGCGTTCGGTGGACGATTGCGCCGCCGCCAGCGCCGCATCGACGGTCATCGAGCCGGCGAGTGCCGCCGAGAACTGCTGTCCCACCGCGGTGCCGATGCCCTGGAATTCCGGAATGGCGGCGTATTGCACGCCGACATACGGCACCGGCTTCACCGTCGGCTTGTTCGGATCGGCGGCATCGATCGAGGCCAGGGTCAGCTTGGCGAACGGCGCGACCTTCAGATACTCCTCGTTCTTGTAGAGCGAGGTGCGCGTGCCCGGCGGCACGTTGGCCCAGCCGTCCTTGGAGGCGACGAGCTTGAGATAGTCCTTGCTGGTCGCCCAGGCGATGAACTTCTCGGCCGCCTCGACCTTCTGCGAGCCGGCAGGCACTGCGAGGCTCCACGCCCACAGCCAGTTGGCGTTCTTGCCGAGGCCGGTGTTCGGCGCCAGCGCGAAGCCGACCTTGTCGGCGACCTTGGATTCCTTCGGGTTGGTCACGAACGAGGCCGCCACGGTGGCATCGATCCACATCGCGCATTTGCCGGAGTTGAACAGCGCCAGGTTCTCGTTGAAGCCGTTCGAGCTGGCGCCGGGAGGGCCGGCCTCCTTCATCAGCTCGACATAGGTCGACAGCGTCTTCTTCCATTCCGGCGTGTTGAACTGCGGCTGCCATTTCTCGTCGAACCAGCGCGCGCCGAACGAGTTCGACATCGCGGTCAGGAACGCCATGTTCTCGCCCCAGCCGGCCTTGCCGCGCAGGCAGATGCCGAACACGCCGCCCTGCTTGTCGGTGAGCTTCTTGGCGGCATCGATGACGAAGTCCCAGGTCGGGCTCTCCGGCATCTTCAGCCCGGCCTTGTCGAACAGGTCGGTGCGATACATCGCCATCGAGCTCTCGCCGTAGAACGGCGCGGCGTAGAGCTTGCCGTCGACGGAGACCGCATCCTTGATCTTGGGCAGGATGTCGTTCGCGTCGTAGTCGGCGCCGAGCTTGTCGAGCGGCACCAGCCAGTTCTTCTTGGCCCAGATCGGCACCTCGTAGGTGCCGATGGTGAGGATGTCGAACTGGCCGCCCTTGGTGGCGATGTCGGTGGTGACGCGCTGGCGCAGCACGTTCTCTTCCAGGGTCACCCATTTCACGGAGATGTCGGGATTGGCCTTGGTGAATTCGCTGGTCAGGCCCTGCATCCGGATCATGTCGCCATTATTGACGGTGGCGATGGTCAGGCTGGTCTCGGCCATGACGGGCGCGGTCAGGAGCGCAGCGCCTGCCAGCGCGCAAAGCATGCTCGTCCGAGTGAAGATGGTCTTCACGGTGTCCTCCCTCAATCCCGCGATGCGTGAACATATGCTCACGGGCTGAGCTGATGTTCACAACACCGGTCAGACTTTGTCAAGCGTGCGCCGGCGCGCACAGGTTGTGCGGCGCGACAAGAAAATGACCTTGGATTGAAAGAGCCGCCGTTGCCGCAGAGGTCAGCGGCGCAGGCCTAAGGCTATCACGCCAGGACGGCGCGCGCCGTGGCCTCGTCGGTGATCAGGCCGTTGATCAGCCGCCCCTTGAGCGCAGCGCGGATCGCCGGAACCTTCGCCGGACCGAGCGCCGCCGCGATGGTCATGGCGCGCGCCGGCACCTCGGGTGGAATGCTGGTGAGCCTGCGGTTGGTGCCGCCGACGATTACCTTGCCCTTGGCGTCATAGGCCCAGCCGGTGATCTCGCCGATGGCGCCGAGCCGCATCATCTCGGTGAGCTCGTCGCGGGTGACGAAGCCGTCGACATGCATCTGCGCCTTCTGGTCCATCTGGCCGATGCCGACCAGCTTGAGATCGGCCTTGTCGGCCACCGCCTTGACCTTGGCAATGGCATCGAGCCGGACCATGCGGTCGCGCTCGTCCTCGGTGCCCATCAGGAACGGCAGCGGCATCGGATAATGCCGCGCACCGGTGCGGTCGGCGAGCCGGCCGACGGTGTCGAAGAAGCTCGCCGAGCCGTCGGCCAGGATGTTGCCGACCAGCGAGACGATCTGGTGCTCGGGGCGGTCGATCGGCGTGACGCGCTCGACCGCGGCCCGCACCGCCCGCCCCGTTCCGAGCGCGATGATGACCGGCGTCTCGGCCCGCAACGTCGTCTCCAGCAGGTTGGCGCAGCGTTCGGCGATTCCTGCAGATCCGGTGGGCGCAGCCGGGTCGGTCGGCACCACCTCGCAATGCACCAGCGCAAACCGCTCCTTGAGCTGGGCGGCGAGCGCCATGCAGGACGCGATGGGGTGCTCGAGCCGGAAGGTGATCAGTCGCTCGGCGAGACACAGCGACACCAGCCGCTGCGCCGAGGCGCGCGACACCTGCAGCATCCTGGCGATCTCGTCCTGGGTATGGCCGGCGATGAAATACAGCCAGCCGGCGCGGGCGGCGTCGTCCAGCCGTGATTTGTCGCTGTCGCTGCCCGCCATGACGCCGCGCGGTCTCCTTCCAGTCGCTGCTACCCCGGCCAAGCAGAGGCTCGACGCGGATCGGCCAGCACTATGGCATGGCGGCCGCGGCGCCGGGAACCGAAGCCCGCCGCCATCCCCAGGCGGGCGCAGCAGCCTCGCCCAGACCAGATCATATGCTCGGACCATGGGCAATAGCCCAACTTCGGCAGGTTGCGGCGCAACGACCGGCGCGCTGGCCCCGGAACCTCGCCGGCCGCACGACGGCTCCCCATCCATGAGGGATGCGGCGTCTCGGGAGGCCGCTTAGCTGGGAGGCATGGCTGTTCCTCCCCTCGTCCGCCCCAACCGCGCCGCGCCGGTGCTCGTCTGCCGCAAATGCCTGAAGCGCAGCGATGACCCCAAGGCCACCAAGAAGGCCATCAAGAAGGCGATCAAGCATGCGCTGACATCAGAGCGTGAGCGCGGCAGTGGCCCCCGCGAGAAGCCCGCGCGCGTCGTCATGACGAGCTGCTTCGGCCTGTGCCCGAAGCGGGCGGTCGTCGTCACCGGCGGCGTCCGCGCGGCGAATATGTGCTCGTCTCCGCCGCGGACGACGCGGCGGGCGCCCTGGCGCTGCTGCGTGACGATCAGAACAGATCGTCCTGAGCGTCGTCGGCCGCCGCTGGCGACCGGCCGATGGTCAACGAAACCTTGCCGCGAACGATCGAATGTCGCGGCCGATGTTGACGCTTGCTTGGCACGCGCAGGGCTTAGTTGCGGGGATCATCGTCGTCGGCAAGCGTCCCATGAGCCCCACCGCAACCATCGCAGTTTCCGGCATGAACGCGGCTTCGCGCCGCCTCGAGGTGTCCGCCTCGAACGTCGCCAATGCGCGGAGCACCGGCGCGCTGCCCAATGCCGACGGCACGCTGCCTGCGGGCGCCCCGAAAGCCTATGTGCCGCTCGATCTGGTGCAGAGCGACGTCGCCGGCGGCGGCACGCAGACGACCATCACCCGTGCAGGCTCCGGGACCACAGCGAGCTACGATCCCTCGGCGCCGTTCGCCAACAAGGACGGCCTGGTCGCGGCGCCCAATGTCGATCTCGCGCAGGAGATGATCAGCCAGCTCGTCGCCAAATACAGCTTTGCCGCGAATGCAAAAGTGCTGAAGGCGAGCGACGAGATGAGCCGGACCGTGATCGACATGAAGGTGTAGGCCGGCCTCGACAGCTCGGCGGCTCGCGCCGCGTCAGCGCGAGAGTGCGGCGACCAGCCAGTGGATCAGCGTGGCACCGCCGATAGGTGCGACCATAAGCAGCATCATGTTGAAGCCGATCAGCACGAGCAGCAGCCTTTCACGCCGCGGCGACAGCCGCCGCTTCGGCGGCTCCGGTTTCGGATCATGCGGCCAGCCACCGGGCAAGTCGACGAACATTGCGGCCTCATTTGTCGCAGCAGAACGCCGGAGCAGGCGCATCGGATGCCCCGCTCCGGACGAGCATCGTAGCACGGCGGGATCATGGAGACGATCGGCGGCGCGTCCTGCGCCGTGCTCACGCGGTGTCCTTGCCCAGCTCGGCCAGCACCTGCGGCTCGACCAGCAGCCCCTGCCGCTCGTATCGCCCACGCGTCCGGCTGAAGCGCACCACGACCGCATGGCGCTTGCTCTTCGCCTTGGCCCGCCGCGACAGCAGCGCGTTGCCCGCGGGCAGAAAGACGAGATCGCCGAGACCAACGCATGAGAGGCATGCCGGACCACCGTCCTCCATCATCAGGAAATCGCCGGTCCCGCCGCAGCGATGACAGCTCCAACCGTCCCGCGTCGGCAGGATCGCCACCAGCTCCGGCACCCGGCTCGCCTTCGCTGCCACACGCTCGCGCTTCTTCTCGGAGAGCGCCGGCGAGACCCAGTGCGTCCGGAACAGCTCTTCAAGTTGCGGATCATTGCTGCGGCTGAACCGCAGCGGCTGCCGGCGTGGCGTCTGTGCGACATAGGCGGTCTCGCTCGGGCTCAGCCCCTTGGCGAGCGCCCAGGCACGAACATGCGTCATCGCCTCCTTGATGCGCGGGAGACCGGAGCGCGTGACCTCCTCCAGCGAGCCGACCTGCCCGCGCCGCCACTGCTCCAGCAAGCTCGCATCGAGCCAGCCGAGGCCACAGAACAGGTCGGCGACGCTGACATAGTGTTGTTCGGCCAGCACTGCCTCGGCCGCCCTGGCGACGCGATCGGACAGCGGCTCCTTGTTCCCCCGACTCATCACCGCACCTGCAAGATCGTGAACGCTGACAAGGCGCGCATTATCCAACAGAGCCGGTGGGGATCAAGAGCGGCGCGACCGCGGCATCGGCCGTGACGCGGCCCGATCCAACCGCGTGAGGAGATCTTCCTAGACGCTTTTCGCGACCGCGCCCTGCCCCGTCCGCTCGCCGGTCACCTCGCCGGCCGGCTCCGGGCTCAGCCAGCGATAGATGAAGCCGCCGGCCGCGCCGCCGAGCAGCGGCGCCACCCAGAACAGCCAGAGCTGCGCCAGCGCCCAGCCGCCGACGAACAGCGCCGGCCCGGTGCTGCGCGCCGGGTTCACCGAGGTGTTGGTGACGTGGATGCTGATCAGGTGAATGAGCGTCAGCGCAAGCCCGATCGCCAGCGGCGCAAATCCCACCGGCGCCTTGCCATGGGTCGCGCCCATGATGACGAACAGGAACATCATCGTCAGCACGAACTCGCTGAGCAGGCAGGCCCCTAACCCATATTTGCCGGGCGAATGCTCCGCATAGCCATTGGCGGCAAAGCCGCTCGCCGTGCTGAAGTCCGGCGCCCCGCTGGCGATCGCATACAGCACGGCCGCGCCAACGATCGCGCCGACCACCTGCGCGACGATGTAGGGCACAATCAGCCCGGTCGGGAACCGCCCGCCGCAGGCCAGCCCCACCGTGACAGCCGGATTGAGATGACAGCCCGAGATGTGCCCGATCGCATAGGCCATGGTCACCACGGTGAGCCCAAACGCGAGCGACACGCCGAGCATGCCGATCCCGACATCCGGCACGCCGGCCGCGATCACCGCACTGCCGCAACCGCCGAACGTGAGCCAGAACGTCCCGATCCCCTCCGCCACGAGCTTGTTGTTGTTGCCGTTCATCATCGCCTCCCTGGGTGCGTGTGATTGGCTGGAGCCCGCCTCTCCCGTCAATGGAGAAGATGATCACTTTGGCAACCTGGAGTCAAAGGCGATTCGTGGCTGTCGTGGGATGCCTGTGACTTTGAGTCAGAAAGAGTCCGACCGTTCGTAGTTCGTAGGGCGGATGAGCGAAGCGTAATCCGCCAGCTTACGCTGCTTGCCAACAGCCGTCGGCGCTCATTCCTGGAGGAAGCTCGTTCCTGCCGTGGACCAGCTTGATCGGCGAGGGGTTGCTCATCGAGCTTGCGGCCGACGGTCCAAAGCCGACATCGATGATCCCGCATGGCGGATTACGCTCCGCTCATCCGCCCTACGTGCTATCGATTTTGCCGACACGCCGGCGAGAGCATCGGCACATTCGCCCATGGCCAATTGTGCCAGCGCCCGTCTTCGCCGACGCAAGCGGAGGCTGTCGGGGCCGGGCTCGTTGTCGCATCCGAGGATGCATCAAGCGCGGCAAATCGGTGGTCGACATAGGTCGTGGACAGATATCCGGCGACAGTCACCACCACGACCACCGCAAATCCCTTGGCTGAGTCACTCCAGCGCATGTCATCACCTCGCGTGTTCGGCGTGCCAGGACCACATGGGACTACATTGACGCGCAATCGCGCGGCGGGCTGTGAGAGAGGTCACATCGACATCTAGCCGCTATTTCGGCTCCTGATCGGCCGGCTTGTTCGCGGGTGTGGGCCTCGGCGTGCCAGATGCCTCGGCGTCGTTGGCAAAGTTTAGTGCAGCGTCACCGTAACCCACCGTAACCCCTGGCGCATTCAGCCGGGCGGAAGCGACAGGGCGTCACGCGATAGCAGGCGAAAGCAAACGATCAATCAGAGTTTCGTGCACTGCACCGTATTCCCCACCAGGTTCCGAGTACAATGTCACCATCATCCCCAAAGTCGATCGGAAAGCCGCTGCGGCTTTGTGGAAACCGGGTTACGGTGACGCTGCATTTTTTCTCCGACGGGCTCCTGCCGCCCTTACCCCATGCCAGACATGCCCATGGATGACCAAACGACCATGACTGGGCCAAGGAGCTGTGTCACATATCCGGGACCGCCGTAGCGAAGGACCGGTTCAATGCCAACATCGAGTGCCTCAGAGTGGATCGAATGGCAGCGGCAGCTTGAACGACCGTGTGTGCCGATCAAGGTTGGTGGCTCCCTTTCACCAGATAGGAACCAGCTCGCCTCGGCCTTTGGCCGGGTCGATGTTTGCTTACCCGGGGAGCATTGGCCGACGTGGCGCGAAAAGCCGCTCTGGCCCCTGTGCCAACTGAACCTGACGGAGGCTCCCTGGCGTCCGAACAGCCTCGCCGATATTGAACTCATTGCCTTGTTCATTTCGTTCCACTTCATGGAGGCCGAGTTTCCGTGGCTGCGAGATCCGGGTGAAGGAAAGGGAGCGAGTTGGTGCTTAAGGAAGTATCCTTCTGTTGACGCGCTTGTCCCGCTCGTTGCGCCGTCACACGGCTCCACGATCCGTGACACCCAAGTTCTCTGGAGCAATGTCACACCCGACTCGCCGACGCACGATCTCCTGCCGCTCGACCTTCCAGACAATCTCCGCGACACTTATTATGAAATGAATTT
Source organism: Bradyrhizobium sp. SZCCHNR1051 (assembly GCF_032489615.1). Lineage (NCBI taxonomy): Bacteria > Pseudomonadati > Pseudomonadota > Alphaproteobacteria > Hyphomicrobiales > Nitrobacteraceae > Bradyrhizobium > Bradyrhizobium sp. SZCCHNR1051. The sequence goes on from NZ_JAUEYJ010000009.1 coordinate 232,032, forward strand.
CCCACGCATACATGCGACCAAATTGGGAGGTTGGCCCAGCTGCGTTCAGTCGGAGCCGTGGTGGTACCATCAGGACAGCGATGACGACTTCTCGTTTGCCATCCAAATCGATAGCGAAAGCGAGGCTGGCTGGATGTGGGGAGACAGCGGCACTGCGTATTTCGCCCGCAGCCAACGCGACCCACGGAAATGGGCATTCGACTGGCAGTGTTATTGAAAGTCCGATAGCGGACGAGCGGAAGTGCATATCGCCTTCTTGCATTCAGCTGCAATTGGCACGACGCGATTGCCCGAACGCTCTAGGATTTCCGGAGCTGGTGATAGACCGGCTGTGCCATCGGAGCGGGCTCTCAGTCAGAGTTTAGATTGGGACTACGTTGACGCTGCACTTTTTTCCGCGCGTTTCTTGCGAGCGCCAAGCGGCGATGTTTCGTCGTGCTCGGGAAGCAGGTCGTCATCAATGGTGAGTTTGATGGCGGCCAACTCATGTGATCAACTGATGCGGCACGACAGCGGCGCAAGCCATAAATTCTGAATACCAGAATATTTATTGACACCACCCCCAAATCAGTGATTTTATTCCCGCCATCCTGCTTCGCCGAGAGGGGCGTATCGCGATCGTCACGGCACGTGAGGCGGGGATGCGGTGGCCGCGGCTTCGTCAGGCGCTTTTGCGCGACGACTGATGAGCTGCGGACGGCGAAGTCGCGTGGTCCTGGCGCCCCGATGCTGGCGTCAAGGTCGCGGCGCTCATGACGAGCGCAGCGGGCGACGGGGGCAAGACAGCCGGTCCCCGGGGAGATCGCGTATAAGCCGTAAAGCCATCGCGCGGGGAAGGCCGGATGTTCGGCCGTACCTGTGGTTCTGCCGCGTGCTTTTTTGCTGCACGCGGACCGCGGGTGCGACCAGCACCCGGCCTTCCCCGCGCCCTCTCGTCTGACGAGGACGCCAACTGCAGCAGAGCTCGGGCCGACACGGCCGCGGGATCGCGGCGGCATGACCGTGAGCAAGGCTGCGGCGAGCGGCAGGCTGTTTGACAGAGTTGATTGGGATTAGAGAGCGCGGCTCGGTCGAGACGCGCGACGCTCGCGGATACGAAGATGCCGAGATGCCCGACATGCGGGTTGATGAGATAGACGATGCGCTGGCCCGCCCGCTTCAGGTCGTCCGTGTCGGAGTAAACACTCGGAATCCAGCCGAGCGCCTGATGGGGCGGCGTGATGTTGTCGCCAGGCCACACGCCGATGGCGGCCGTCGGAGCGGCACCGGCGGCCGGTTCGGCAGAATCCGCCAATGGCCTGACCACTGGACCAGCCTGCGATCTGCGTTCGCGGAGGGTCTCAGGGAGGAAAGCGTGGGCCATGGCAGCCCTCCAATGGGCGAGTCGGAGCCTTACCGTCCCTGACCCTGGGTCATCATTCCCGGTTGCATCTGGCCGGACGGCATCATGCGCGCCATCGCGTTCATGCCCATATGTGGCGCCAGGAGTTCGTCGGCGGTTTTCTTCTGTTCGTCGGAAAGGGTGCCGACGAGGTTTGTCAGCGCCGACTTCATCGCGCGGGTGCCTTCCAGGCGCGCAGCCAGCCACTTCTCCTGCAGCGCAAGACGATCGACCAAGCCTTGCTGCCCAGCCCCCGTCTGCGGCATCATCGAGGCGCGCACCTCGCCAAGGCTCTTTGCGTTGGTGCGGAGTGCGTCGGCGAAGGCATTCCAGGCGGCGTCCTGCGCATCGGTGATCTTGAGCTCGGTCTTCAGGAAAGCAATCCGTCCCTCGACCCGGTCGATGGTGGCCAACCCGCTCATGCCAGCGCAGCCCCCTTCAGCACCCGACTGCCCCATCATCTGCATCATGTTCGCCATGGGCATGTTGCCGCCCATCATGCCCCTGCCACCCATCATGCCTTGTCCCATCATTCCGGGCTGGCCGGCAGGCGACTGAGGTTGTGCGGCGGCGGGCGCCCCCTTCTGGTCAGGATGGTGCGCTTCGTGATCGGCGGCCGATTGCGCCCAGGACGTTGTGCTCGCCGTTGCAAGCAGCAATGCGACAGGCAGTGCCAGACGTTTCATGGAACCCTCCCGCTGATCAGTTGATTGGTTGCAATGAGTGCCGATTTTTACCGGCTACCGATTGATGCAAGTCAATCTTAGAAGCGATCCCAACTCTAAATTGCTTCCTGCGCGGTTTCTTATCGTCAGCGATCCGTTCGCTGATGTGGATTTTTTCACAGCGCAAACGAGCTTCGTCTGGGATCTTCACGCAAGACCGCGACCCGACATCTGTCGTCCAAGTTTCACAATGGAGAAGCCAATATGACCCTTCCCAAAATTCTTGCCGCTGCCGCGGCCCTGTCGCTCATTGCGTTGCCAGCGATGGCGCAGACCGGATCATCCGACACCGAAAAGAACGGCCATCACTATCAGGGAGGGCCGAAGACCGAAGTCCCCCACCATATGGGCAAGAAGGAGACGGTCGGCGTCTCCACCAAGACCCAGGGCACTGGCGGTCACCACTACCGCGGCGGACCCGCGACGTCGACGCCGCACCACATGGGCGACAAGGAGCGGTGAGCTGCGAGGTTGAGTAGGTGCGACGCCCCTGCGGGTCGCCGCACCCAATCAGCCGATATTGATTCCGACTGACACCAAGTCAGGCGCGAGCTATTTTTGAGCCTACGCCATCAGATGTCAGCAAATGTCGAAATCATCCAAAAGACGACCCGCACAACACGAAAGCGGCAAGACCTATCGCGCTTGCTGCACGACCTACAGGTCGAACTCATCAAAGTGCAGCGGCACGTCGCGCACCTCCCACTCGCCGCGCCTCACCTCCAGCAATGGATTATAGGCGGCTGACTTCGCGTTGGTCGGATCGAACAGCAAGACCCGGCCGTGTTGGGCTCGGAAGCCCGAGGTCAGGGTCCAGTTCTCGCCCTTGATGTCGTGAACGATGCAGCTGCCGGCCAGGTCAGCAGCGTTGGCACCACCGGACCGACGCCTTTACCGGACCTGGTCGGCGCGAAGCACAGCACATGTTCCGGTCCATCATGACGCAGGTAATTTTGCTCGAAACGCCCGAGCACGACACCATCAGGGCCGGTAAGGCCGGCAGCCCGAATCTCCTGATGCGTCGCCCAGCGAGCTGAACCGTAGGTCGCGGCAGTCTTGGCTTCGCGCGCCCGCCATACCGACATGCCAACGGCAACCGTGATCGAGATGAATCCGCCAGACGACGCGATGTAAGCCCCCTCTGCGAAGACCTGCGGCGCATACGCGTCATAGGCGTACCACCACCAGAAGAATGCTGGCGGGAAGTAGATGGGTACTCCCGAGATCAGCTCGAACCATGGTTGTCCAAGCTGAGGTTGGTAACCGAGCCTCCAAGCCACCCACCGCGTGGCCGCCCACATCGATCTCGCCGCCGGTCGCGTAGGTCGGAAGGCGCCGTCATCACGACAGCGCCGCAAGCTCCCTCACGCCAACAGGAGACTTGGTTCGCCAACCGATCATGAATGCCCGCTCTGCGAGGCCGTTCCGAACGCGAGCGATCTGAGTCCGCTCTCTGACGAGCCGCGATCGCAGCAGGGGATCGTGAGTTCCCGATGCAATCAGGCATTTGTTGATTACCCAGCCGAATGGCTCAATGCGGGCGCGCCGCAAGTCCTCCTGAAGAGCAGCGGCCTCTGAAACCGGAGTCGTCTCCGGCAGCGTCACCAGGATCACCCTTGTGTAGGTGGGGTCTTGCAGCCTCATTAGCGGGGTGACGATACGCCCGGCTCCGCTTGGCGCAAGTTGGCTTGTCATCTGGCGATGATAGGCCCCGGTCGCATCCAGCAGGAGTAGCGTGTGGCCCGTGGGCGCCGTATCGAGCACGACGAAGTCGCTACGGGCCTCCGCAACAACGTGCGAGAAGGCATGGAAGACGGCGACTTCCTCGGTACATGGCGAAGCGAGGTCTTCGAGCAGCAGAGCTTTGCCTTGCTCGTCCAGATCACGACCCCGACTTGCCAGGATTTTCGCGACATACCGCTCCGTCTCGACCCGAGGGTCGATCCGGTCAACGGTGAGGCCAGGCATGGCGCCATCGACCACGAAAGCGACATGAGCTGCGGGATCGGTGGTGCTGAGGTGGACGGCATGACCCCGCTTGGCCAATCCCACGGCAATGGCGGCAGCAATCGTCGTCTTTCCGACGCCGCCCTTGCCCATGACCATGATGAGGCCGTGCTTATCCCGCGCGATGTCATCGACCAACCGGTCCAGGCCCGGCAGGTCAACCGGTTCCAGGTTCGGCATGCTCGCAGCTACTGAAGGCTGGCTGGAGGACGACAGAAGCGCCCTCAGAGCCGTCAGACCCACGATGTCGAAACCAAGCAACGGGACTTCCTCTCGCGGAAGTTTCGTGAGCGACGCAGGCATTGCCGCTAGTGCCTCGTCCTGATCCCGCTCAAGGGCAGCCGCGACGACGTCAGTTGGATCCGCGGCGTGGAAGCGCCCGTTCACCACGAGGAGCTGGTTCGAGAGATTGAGCGCATCGAGTTCGCCCGATGTTCTGGCCGCCTCACGGATGGCCCCCTTGTCGGCGCGGGTGACGAGAACGATAGTGGTCCGCTCGGAATCGCCTAATGCCGCGAGCGCCTTGCGAAAGCGGTCCTCCTGCATCTTCAAGCCTGAATGCGGCCCGAGGCAGGACGCTCCTCGGTCATTGTCCTTGAGAAAGCCGGTCCATGCCTTTGGCAGGCTGAGCAGCCGTAGAGTGTGGCCGGTCGGGGCCGTATCGAATATGATGTGATCGAATCCTGCCATATCGCCGTCCAGCAGTCCCACGAACTCGTCGAAGGCGGCTATTTCGGTGGTGCAAGCTCCGGAGAGCTGCTCGCGCACAGTCGACCGCTCACCGGCGGTGACTTCCGGTCCGAGCTGTTCGAGGACCCGGCTGCGATAGCTCTCGGCAGCAGCTTCGGGATCGATATTCATCGCCGAAAGTCCGGCCACGTTTGCCACCGGCGCTGGGCGATCAGTCAAAGTGACTTCGAGCATCTCGTCCAGGTTCGACGCTGGGTCGGTACTGACGAGAAGAACGCGTAGTCCACGGTCGGCGAGGCCAACAGCGGTGGCACATGCGAGCGACGTCTTACCGACGCCACCCTTCCCGGTGAAAAACAGATACGGCGTCGGGGCTTTCAGCGCGCGAAAGTGAGACATAATAAGCTGTCCTGCAGACGCTGCAGTCATGCAATTGCCGTCAGTCCGATGGGTGCGACGAGCATTGCGTTCAAAATGAACGCATCGTTGCATCGCTTTGCGATGGGATACCCGCGGAGATTCAATAGCAACGCCGCGAGCTCCTCTGTTGCGATGGATCAACGGATGGGAGTGACCAACGGGCTACGAGGCAACAACAAAATAGGTATCGATGGTGTGTTCCGGGCACGCCTGAGGCCCGCCCTCTGGCGATTAAGCCGTCGGACACTGCGCCCGGCATCACCTTCGACCGAGCGATCTAATGCGGTCGTTGTACCGGCTCATCTGGGCTCGATGACCTCGCCATCCTCCTTGACGAACCGCCCGAACGGGCCGTTAAGGAGATCGATGACCGCTTCCGACGGTCTGCACAACCGGACGCCCTTCGGCGTGACGACGATCGGGCGATTGATCAGGATCGGGTGCGCGATCATGAAATCCAGCAGTTCGTCGTCGGTCCACTTCGGATCGTCGAGGCCGAGTTCTTTGTAGGGCGTTCCCTTCTCGCGCAACAGGTCGCGAACCGGAATTCCCATGGTGGTGATGAGCTCCTGGAGCTTATCGCGCGACGGCGGCGTCTTGAGGTACTCGATGATCTCAGGCTCGATGCCGCTTTGCCGGATCATAGCGAGCGTGTTGCGGGACGTACCGCAATCTGGATTGTGGTAGATCGTAATGGTCATCTGTGAGCCTCCATCGCGGGCTTGGCCGCATTCGCTCCGGATTCATACCAGCCGCGAGTCGCCTTCACGATGCGGACCACCGACAGCATCATGGGCACTTCGACCAGCACGCCCACCACGGTCGCGAGCGCAGCTCCGGAGTCTAGTCCGAACAGGCTGATGGCAGCAGCAACCGCGAGCTCGAAAAAGTTGCTGGCGCCGATCAGCGCCGCAGGTGCAGCGACACACCAGGCGACGCCGAAGCGCCGGCTCAGCCAGTAGGCGAGACCGGCGTTGAGATAGACCTGGATCAGAATCGGCACGGCGAGGATCGCAATCACGACCGGCTGCTTGACGATCTGCTCGCCCTGGAAACCGAACAGCAGAACTAGCGTCGCCAGCAGAGCAACAAGCGACAATGGCTGCAGCCTCCGCATGGTCCGCTCGAAGGCACCACCGCCAGCGGCGAGAAGGGACGTCCTCCAGGCCTGCGCTACGACGACCGGCACAACGATGTACAGGACGACCGAGAGCAGAAGCGTCGCCCAGGGAACGCTGATGGAGGCTACACCGAGCAGAAGCCCCACCAGCGGCGCGAACAGGAAGACCATGATCACGTCATTCAATGCGACCTGGCTGAGCGTGTAGTGAGGCTCTCCTTCGCACAGGTTCGACCAGACGAACACCATCGCGGTGCAAGGAGCGGCTGCGAGCAGGATCAGACCCGCGATGTAGGATGGGATCTGCGCGGACGGCAGCATCGGCGCGAACACGTTGCCGATGAAGAAGGAGCCGAGAAGCGCCATCGAGAACGGTTTGACGGCCCAATTGATGAACAGGGTAACCCCCACGCCGCGCCAGTGCTCTCGGACCTGGCTCAAAGCACCGAAGTCGATCTTCAGCAGCATCGGCACGATCATCAGCCAGATCAGGACTGCCACTGGCAAATTGACCTTGGCCACTTCCGCGGCTGCAACCACTCCGAAGAAGCTAGGCATGAAGTGGCCGAGCACGACGCCGGCGACGATGCAGAGGGCAACCCAAAGTGTGAGGTAACGTTCGAAGATGCTCATGTGTCAGGCCACGTCGTTGCGGGATGAACTCGCGCCTTCCGACCGGCCGATCTCGCGCAACTTGGTGCCGAGCGACAGTTTGTCGATGCTGCGCAGAGGAAGATTGGTGAAGGTACCGATGCGATTCTTCAGGTACCGGAAGGCGGTCACGAATGCCGCCTCCTTCTGGAGATCAATACCTTCGACTGCGGCGGGATCCTCGATGCCCCAGTGAGCGGTCATCGGCTGTCCAGGCCACACCGGACAGGTCTCACCGGCGGCGTTGTCGCAGACCGTGAAGACGAAATCCATGACGGGTGCATCGGGGGCGGCGAACTCGAGCCAGCTCTTCGAGCGCAAGCCGTCGGTCGGATAGTCCAGGCTTTGGAGAGTGCGTAGCGCCAGCGGGTTGACCGCGCCCTTCGGCGTGCTGCCTGCCGAGAACGCCCGGAAGCGGCCGCCGGCATTCTTTCGCAGGATCGATTCCGCCATGATTGAACGGGCGGAGTTGCCGGTGCAGAGGAAGAGAACGTTGTAGAGGTGATCAGACACGGCTTCGCTCCCTTTTCTTTTTCGGAGGACAGCAAGGCGCAAGGCTTTCAATCAATGGTGCGCAGACTTCCGGCCGGCCGCCGCAGCAGTCCTGCAGCAGAAACAGCGCCACCTTCTGGAATTCGGCAAGATTGGCGCGATAGATGATCGACCGGCTGTGTCGCTCCGAGGTGACGAGGTCCGCCCTTGAAAGGATCGAAAGGTGCGCCGAGAGCGTGTTCTGGGGAACTTCCAGGGCGCGAGCAAGCTCTCCGGCCGACAGACCCTCCGGCTCATGACTTGCCAGAATACGAAATGCGTTCAGCCGAGTGGGCTGAGCGAGCGCGGCGAGCGCCAAGACCGCTTCTTCATTATCCATATTTCTAGACTTATGGATATTACAGCATTCTGTCAACCACAGAGTGGCGCCGAGCTCCCGCAGGTCCTTGAGACGCGCGCCGGTGAGCTGTTGCTTGAGCTATCTCAATACCTCACTGTCACATGCTTGTCATATTCGTTGCCGCGCTAGACGCCATTCGATACTCTCTAAGAAAAAAGGGGCGACGATGCTCTAGGAGGGATCGCCATGGGTTTGCGTCAAAGGCAGGCTCCTGCATCACATGCGAATAGAAAGCGAGTCACGAGGCGCGTAGTCCTATCCGGACTAGCGGCGAGTACGATTGCTCTTAAGGGCAGACGCGCCGTAGCGGCTGATCCGCGGCCGGTGCAGATTGGGCTCACGCCCGTGCTTCTGACTTCCGACCTGGAGCTGTTGGCGACACTCCGCTCTTATCTTGAGCGCATTTGGAGCAGGGAAGTCCAGATCCTCACGCGCCGAACCTACCAGGAGATCACGCTCCTCCTGGTAAACGGACAAATTGATGCTGCCTGGATCTGCGGCTACCCCTACGTCCAATTTCGCGAGCAGCTCGATCTGGTAGCGGTACCGGTGTGGAAGGGCCGTCCACTTTACCAGTCCTACGTAATCGTCGACGCCCGCCGCAAGGCCGACTCGTTCGAGGATCTGAAGGGCGACACGCACGCGTTCTCCGATCCCGACAGCAATTCCGGCTTCCTCGTCACGCGAGCCCTCCTCACGGATCTGCACACCAAGCCGGAGGATTTCTTCAGGCATCACTTCTTCACCTATGGTCATCGCAATGTCGTCCGCGCAGTCGCCTCCGGGCTGGCGGACAGCGGATCCGTCGACGGCTACGTGTGGGAAGTCCTCAGCATCGTAGAGCCCGATCTAACCACTCCGACTCGCGTGTTGCGACAATCGGAATGGCTAGGATTTCCGCCGGTGGCGTGCGGAAAGAACCGCCCGAGCGGGCTTTCGGTCGATGCGTTGGCCGCAGCGTTCGTCGGGATGTCCTCCGATCCAGAAGCCCGTCGGGTGCTGCAGATGCTGCATCTCGACGGTTTCACGAGAAGCGATCCATCCCTGTTCGACACGATTGGGGCGAAGATGAACTATGTTCGGAGCCTCGGATGAGCGCTCGCTTTGACCTGAGATCGAATCTGCCGGTCGTGATCAAGGTCCCTGCGCTTGTGGCGCTGCTCATGGTCGCCATCGGGGTGGTGCTCACAGATCAGGTGCTCAAGAGGCTCGCCGAGACCCAGGATCGCCATTTCCGGGAATTGACCGCCGCCTACCTGGACGGGCTTTCGTCGTCGGTGATGCCTGGGGTGATCCGTGGGGACGCCTGGGAGACGTTCGACAATCTCGACCGCGCTCGTTCACTGTACCGCGGCTTGACAATTCTCGAGACGGTGGTGGCGGAACCCGACGGCATCGTCCTGGCTTCCTTCGATCCCCGTACCGTGCCGGCCTTTGCACCCGTGCCGAAGTCGATCGTCGATCGGTTTGCGGACGCAAACGATAGCTGGCTTGACGAGCAGGCCGAGCGTGCCGGCGTCCGCCGCGTGCTGCTCGATCAGGGGCGTCGCATCGGGGTGATCTACACGCAATTCGACGTCGGCGCTCGATTCAAGGAGCGGCGGGACGTGCTCTGGACGTTGGTCGCGACCAATATCGCCATCACTATGCTCGTCGCGGCGGTCGGCTTCATCGCGGTGCGCAGAATGCTGCGACCGGTGCAGCTCTTGACCACGCATTTCAGGCGGGGGCAGTCCGGCGAACTGCTGTGCATCGCAGATGAGGATGTCGGGCCGCCCAGTTCGGAGTTCGGTCGCCTATTCAGACACTACAACATGATGGTGCGATCATGGAACGAGCGTGAGGCGCTGGCTGCTCGCGTCGCGGAAGAGCAACGCCTCACTAGCCTCGGCCGTCTTGCCTCCGGGATGGCCCACGAAATCAACAATCCCCTGGGAGGCATGTTCAACGCGATCGAGACGCTTCGGCGACATGGCCATCAGCTCGGGGTTCGGGAGCGTGCACTCTCTCTTCTCGAGCGGGGGCTCGCGGGCATCCGCGACGTCGTGAGGTCCGCATTGGTGACCCACCGTGTCGACACCGCGATGCGTCCGCTCAAGCCAAGCGACATCGAGGACCTGCGTCTTCTGATCGGTCCCGAGCTCGATCGCAGAAACCTTTCGCTGTCGTGGGCGAACGAGCTTCCCGGCGAGATTCCCGTCAGAGCGAATGCCGTCCGTCAGACCGCGCTTAATCTGCTGCTCAACGCGTGCCAAGCAAGCGCGCCCGCCGGCCGTATCGCATTCGAAGCGGGGCTGGTGGACGGCAGCCTAGTCCTGACAGTGAGCGACGAAGGCGCCGGACTCGACCAGGATAGGGTCAGCTACCTCGAAAGCCGTGAAGCGGATGCCGCGCCGCGGCCCGGAGAGCCCGGCCTTGGCCTTTGGATCATTCGGCGTCTCGTTCTGGAAGTCGGCGGCTCCATCCGAGTCGAGCATCCGGCCGGCGGCGGAACGGCAATCTCCATAGCGATACCCGATGGCTCGGGGGAGGAGCAGCGCAATGTTGCCTGAGTCAGTGTCCATCGCTGTGATCGAAGACGATCCGATCATGGGAGAATCCCTCAACCAGTACCTGGAGCTGGAGGGCTGCAAGGTCGAGTGGTGGCGCAGCGGCCAGGAAGCTCTCGCGGGCCTGAGGCGAGGTGCCCCCGATCTTGTCATCTGCGACATCCGTTTGCCGGACATGTCGGGTGAGGACATCTTCCGGAAAGTGAGCGGCGAAAGTGCCGCCCCGCCGTTTCTGTTCATGACCGCATACGGCCAGATCGACCATGCGGTGGCTCTCATCAGGGCCGGCGCGGGCGACTACGTGACCAAGCCATTCGAACTCGACGATCTGATATCGCGCGCCCGCGCTCTGATCGGCCGTAGGCCGGCGGTTCCGGACGGCGTATTGGGACTGTCGCAGCAGATGCGCCGCATCGAGGAACTGCTCGCCCGCATGGCCGGCCGTAATACGCCTGTGCTGTTCACCGGCGAGACCGGCTCTGGCAAGGAGGTCTGCGCACGCCACCTCCACAACATTTCGGATGCCGCTTTCCGGCCATTCGTGGCAGTCAACTGCGCCGCCATCCCGGACAGTCTGCTCGAGAGCGAGGTCTTCGGACACGAGAAGGGCGCCTTCACGGGCGCCAACAGCAGGCACCTCGGGTATGCGGAGCGTGCCCAATCCGGGACCCTCTTTCTCGACGAGGTCGCGGAGCTACCACTGCAACTTCAGGCAAAGCTGCTTCGGCTGCTCGACGAACGCCGCTTCTACCGCCTGGGCGGCGAAGCCATCGTCCCGTTCCGGGCGCGCGTCGTTTGCGCCACCAATCGGGATTTGGGGGCGGAAGTCGCCGCGGGGCGGTTTCGTGAAGACCTGTACTACCGCATCAACGTCGTCGCGGTCGCTATTCCGCCGCTTCGCGAGCGGCCGGAAGACGTTCAGCTTCTCATACATCGGTTCTTCACCGAACTTGCCAGCGCAAATCCGGACCTGCGCGGACTGAGTAGCGGCGCCGAAAGTGCCGCTCTGGCTCACCCCTGGCCCGGCAACGTGCGCGAGCTGCGGAATCGCCTCGACAGGGCGGTCGCGTTGGCGACGGGCCCATGGCTTATGCCGGTCGACCTGTTTCCCGAGACGATGCGCAGCGCGAGCCAGCCGTCCGGAAGATCGCTCGCCGAGGCACGTGACGCCGCGGAACAACAGGAGATCGAGCGCGCGCTCAAGGATACGGGCGGGCAGATCGCCGAAGCGGCGAAGCTGCTCGGTGTCTCGCGAACCACGCTGTGGGATCGCATGCGCCGTTTCGGCATCAACGCGGTCTGACACGTTCAGTATTCTGAACATCTCGCTTTGTGAACGTTCGGATAATTGGACGGCTTGCTGCAGCGCGTCCTAGAGACTTCAAGAACTTAGACCGTTCGCGCTTCTGGCCCGGGAATTGAAGTCCAGAGATGAACGGATCAGCCCAATGATCCGCGCATCACCCGGGAGAAGCCCTCATGAAAAAGTGCGATCTGATGGTCGACGCCGGCAGGCGCCGATTTCTAAGCGGCGCAACGGTGGCCGCCGCCGGCGCCGTGGCCGCGAGCGCGATGTCGACGCCCGCTCAGGCTGCCCCGTCCCAAGCCCGCGTCGCATATCCATCGAGCCGCCTGGCCAACGTGTCTCAGCTCAAAACGAATGAGCCCATGGACGTGGCGTATCCGGATGCGGACGCGCCGGGCGTGCTGATCAAGCTCGGCACCCGCGTGGAGGGCGGAATTGGTCCCGACGGCGATATCGTTGGGTTCTCGACCGTGTGCCCGCACAAGGGCTTCCCTCTGAGCTACTCGAAGGAGGATAGGTCGCTGAGCTGCCCCGGTCACTATGGACGCTACGACGTCGAAAAGGGAGGACAGCAGATCTGGGGTCACGCCACCCAGAACCTCGCGCAATACCAGCTCCGGATCGACGGCAAGGGCGACATCTACGCCGACGGTGTGGACGAGCTCCTGTACGGCCGGCTTTCCAACGTTCTGTGAGGGAGGGACAACATGACCTATAAGCGCCAGACCGACCGCCTCCCGATCATCCCGGCGGATGCCAAGGAGCACAACGTCACCTGCCACTACTGTATCGTCGGATGCGGCTACAAAGCCTACACCTGGGCGATCAACAAGCAGGGTGGCTTCGATCCGAAGTCCAACAAATTCGGCGTCGACCTGTCCAAGCAGCAGGGCGCGGAGACCGCGGCCTGGTATTCGCCGTCCATGTACAACATCGTCAAGCAGGACGGTAAGGACGTTCACCTCGTCATCAAGCCGGACACGGACTGTGTCGTGAACTCCGGTCTCGGTTCGATCCGCGGCGCGCGGATGGCCGAAAACCACACCTCGCAGCAACGGAACACCCAGCTGCAGCGTCTCACGGATCCGATGGTCTGGCGTTATGGCTCGATGCAGCCGACGAGCTGGGATGACGCGCTCGATCTGGTGGCACGCGTCACGGCGGCTGTGATCAACGAACAGGGCGAAGACGGCCTCTTCGTGTCGATGTTCGATCACGGCGGATCGGCCGGAGGATACGAGAACACCTGGGGTACCGGAAAGCTCTACTTCGGCGCCATGAAGATCAAGAACGTCCGCATTCACAATCGGCCCGCCTACAATTCCGAGGTGCATGCGACGCGCGACATGGGCGTCGGCGAGCTCAACAACTGCTACGAGGACGCCGAGCTTGCGGACACGATCGTGGCGATCGGCACCAATCCGCTCGAGACCCAGACCAACTACTTCCTCAACCATTGGATACCGAACCTGCGCGGCACCACGATGGACAAGAGGAAGAAGGAATTCCCCGGCGAACCCGTCGAGGCCAGCCGGATCATCATCATCGATCCACGCCGCACCGCGACTACGGCTGCCTGCGAAGCCGAGGGCGGGAAGGATCGTGTCCTCCACCTCGCGCTTGAGCCTGGCACGGACCTCGTGCTGTTCAACGCGCTTCTGACCTACGTGGCCGACAAGGGGTGGATCGACAAGGAGTTCATCGCGGCAAGCACGTTGCCCTCGGGTCAGGCCGCCGGTCTGATATCGCGGCCCGGCGGCACGCCGGCCGATCAACCGTTGACCGATTTCGCGTCGGCCTTGGCTGCGAACCGCACGTCGATCGAGGACGCGGCGAAGATCACCGGGCTCCGCGGAGAGGACATCGTCAAGGCAGCCCAGTGGATCGCGGAGCCGAAGGCCGGCGGCAAGCGCCGGCGGACGATGTTCGGATACGAGAAGGGCATCATCTGGGGCAACGACAACTACCGCACCAACGGCGCCATCGTGAACCTCGCGCTCGCGACCGGCAACGTCGGCCGGCCGGGCGGCGGAGTCGTGCGCCTGGGCGGCCACCAGGAAGGCTACTCGCGTCCATCCGACGCCCATGTCGGGCGGCCGGCCGCCTACGTCGACAAGCTCCTCATCGAGGGGCGCGGCGGCATCCATCACATCTGGGCCTGCGACCACTACAAGACGACGCTCAACGCGTTCAAGTTCAAGCAGGTGTACAAGCGCCGGACGGACATGGTGAAGGACGCCATGAACACCGTGCCCTGGGGCGACCGCAAGGCCATGGTCGACGCCATCATGGTCGCGATCCGGCAGGGCGGCCTGTTCTCGGTCGACGTCGACATCGTGCCGACCCAGATCGGACAAGCCTCCCACGTCTGGTTACCTGCAGCCATCTCCGGCGAGATGAACCTGACATCCATGAACGGCGAACGACGAATGCGGCTGACCGAGCGCTACATGGATCCGCCCGGCAACGCGATGCCGGACTGCCTCATCGCCGCCCGGTTTGCGAACACGATGGAGCGCGTGCTGCGCGAGCAGGGCAATGCCTCCTACGCCGATCAGTTCAAAGGGTTCGATTGGAAGACGGAGGAAGACGCCTTCAACGACGGCTACCGCAAGCACGAGAAAGGCGGCGATAACGTCACGTATGCACGCCTCCGCGCGATGGGCACGAACGGCTTCCAGGAGCCATCTGTCGGCTTCGCCGACAACAAGATCCAGGGAACCAAGCGACTGTACACGGACGGAAAGTTCTCGACCAAGGACGGCAAGGCATTCTTCATGGCCGCGCCCTGGCGCGGGCTTCAGGCCGCGGGCAAGGCCGAGCAGAAGGCCAATTACAAGTTCCTGGTCAACAACGGACGGACCAACCTCGTTTGGCAGAATGCGTTCATGGATGCCCAGAACGACTTCGTCATGGACCGGACGCCGTACCCCTTCATCGAGATGAACCCGAACGACATGAAGGAGCTCGGCCTGGGCGAAGGCGATCTGGTCGAGGTCTATAATGATGCCGGTTCGACCCAAGCGATGGTCCAGCCAACGCCATCGGCGAAGCCAAAGCAGACGTTTATGCTCTTTGGGTTCCCGACCGGCGTGCAGGGCAACGTCGTCAACGCCGGAGTGAACGAGCTCATCATTCCCAACTACAAGCAGACGTGGGCGGACATCCGCAAGATCGCTTCGGCTCCCGAGACGACGAAACGGCTATCGTTCAAGTCGCCCCACTACAAGGCGTAGAGAATCGGGGCCGGGCGGCGGGAGCCGCCCGGCCCCGATTCAAGTGTGTTGATCTCGGTCATGTCGCTGCCGGTCAGCCGAGGTCAACATGGTGCCGGGCTCGGCAAAATGCCAGATGCTCGACCTGTTGGACCTTCGCACCGGGGAGCGGGCGAGGATCACCCAGGATCGCGGAAGCGAGTCTCGCGGCTGCAAGCTGGACGAACAGGCCCTGCTCTCGATGGCGCATTGCATAGAATCCGCGATCAGGGATGCAGTGGATCTCGTCGTCATCAGTCGGTTTGGCAGAGCCGAGGCCGCAGGACACGGGCTGCTCGCTTCCTGCGCGGACGTCGTCTGCGCGGGAACCCCCGCTCCTGACAGCGGTGCGGGAGCCCTACGTGGAACGCTGGCGCCAGTTTCACGGCGGCTTGGGAGCTGAGCTCCCCTGTTCGGCCGAGGCCGTTCTTGCCTGGTTCGACGCGATCCATCGCACTCCACAACACCGGGAGCAGAGCGTGCACGCTGAACCCGCCGGATAGAGGTGCAATCGATGCCGCCCCGCTAAACCTGCGCCGGCTCTAGGTCTTGAAAGGCGAGAGGGCTATAATCGGCGGCCCGGAACGCCCGTCAGACCGCCATGTCGCGTACTCCATCGCTGTACGACCCGATTAACGAATACAAGCCCTTCGCGCCAGGAATCGGGGTCGTCGACGGGCCATTCGAGTACCTGACGATGGCTGGCGTGACGCTGCCACTGCCGTTTTCGACGCGCATGACCGTCGTGCAGCTTCAGAATGGTGAACTATTCCTCCATTCACCCATCGCGCTCGATCTCGAACTCGCGCGCCACCTACGATCGATCGGTTCGATCAGCCATCTCGTATCACCAAACCAATTTCACTATGCTCACATCGGGGAGTGGTCGCGAGCATTCCCCGATGCCACTACGTGGGGGTCTCCGGGCGCACGCCGACGCGCACGGGCGCGAGGAATTGACGTGCGGTTCGATGATGAGCTTACGTCGACGCCGCCGCCGGCGTGGGGAGGCGAAATCGACCAAACTGCCATCCCAGGAGGCATTTTCGGAGAAATCGTCTTCTTTCACAAGGCGTCCAGAACGCTCATTCTCACCGATACAATCATCAACCTTGAGCTGGACAAGATTAGCGAGCCCTGGCGCTCGGCTGCGCGCCTCACGGGAATGTACCATCCCAATGGCCAGATCTTTTTCGGAATGCGCTTGCCACTCTTGTTGCACCGAAGAAGAGCCCGAGCCGCAATTGACAGAGTCTTGTCTTGGGACCCCGAGCGCATAATCGTGAGTCACGGGCGGTGCTTCGAGGCGAATGGCCGTCAAGTTCTCGATCGCTTCTTCGCCTGGTATGCCTGAGAGAACCAGAGCACGCGTTATTTCGACATTTCTAGAAATACCGTTGACTCTTCCTGCGCGCCGGCGCATATTTGCTACATGAAGATCGAAGACGTCGCAGCGCGCCTGGAAGCGCTTGGAAACCGGACCAGGCTCCAGATCTATCGGGCCCTCGTGAGAGCCGGCAGGGCCGGTCTGCCGGTCGGCCGGCTCCAGGAAAAGCTCAAGATTCCTGCGTCCACGCTGTCGCATCACATCAAGACGCTGGTCTCCGTCGGCCTGATCACGCAGGTCCGCGAATCCACCACGCTCGTTTGCCACGCCAACTACGAGATCATGCGCGGGTTGGTCGACTTCATGGCGGCCGAGTGCTGCGCCGACGAAGTGGAGTGCCGGAGCAAGAAGTCGGCGGCTTGATTTCTGATCGATCAATATTCGATAATTCTAGAAGGATAGGAGACGATCATGACGGAGAAGAAGAAGGTGGCGATCGTGGGGGCAGGCCCCGTCGGTCTCGCCGCGGCTGCGCACGTTCTCGAGCGCGGAATGGAGCCGATCGTGCTCGAGGCCGGACCCGAAGCGGCACATGCCGTTCGCCAGTGGCAGCATGTCCAGCTCTTTTCGCCCTGGGAGTACAACGTGGACAAAGCCGCGCAGCGTCTGCTCGCGCCGACCGGATGGAACTCTCCGGACCCTCAATCCTACCCCACCGGCGGCGAGCTCATCGACCGCTACCTGGAGCCGTTGGCGACGAAAACCGCGCTCCGCGAGTCGATACGCACCTCGAGCCGCGTGACCGCGATCAGCCGGGTCGGATTCGACAAAGCCAAGACCAAGGGTCGCGAGGGCGCTCCTTTCGAGATCCGCTATCAGAACGGCAAGGGGCCCGAGGTGCTGCGGGCTGATGCCGTCATCGACGTGTCTGGCACCTGGTTCTCTCCCAATCCCGCGGGCGCAAACGGTCTGCCCGCCCTCGGAGAACGAGAGTACGGGGGCAAGATCGCCTACGGCATGCCGGACGTCCGCGGCGCCGAGCGAGCCAGATACGCTGGGAAGGCGGTCGCCGTCCTCGGCGCCGGCCATTCGGCCGTCGGTACGCTCATCGACCTCGCCCACCTCGCCGAAAGGGCACCGGGCACTGAGCCGGTCTGGCTCTTGCGCGGCGCCGACCCTGCGAAGGCGTTCGGCGGCGGCAGCAACGACAAGCTCGCGGCACGCGGCGAGCTAGGCGCCGCCTTCGCCGCGCTCGTCGCCTCCGGCAAGGTCCGGGTCGAAGCCGAATTCGGCGTCACGCATATCTCGGAGGCTCAAGGCCGGCTCCGGATCGCGGCCGGCGCGTGCTGCGGGGCGCGCAGCGTGGTCGCCGATGAACTGATCGTCTCGACGGGCTTCCGTTCCGACCTGTCGTTCCTGTCCGAACTGCGCCTAAAACTCGATCCGGCCATCGAGGCGCCCGTCGCTCTCGCTCCCCTCATCGATCCGAACGAGCATAGCTGCGGAACGGTACGCCCCCATGGTGCGCGCGAACTCGCACACGACGAGCCCGGTTTCTACGTGGCCGGCATGAAGTCCTACGGCCGCGCCCCTACCTTCCTCATGATGACCGGCTACGAGCAGGTCCGCTCGATCGCGGCCGACCTTGCGGGCGACAAGGCCGCCGCGGCGAGGGTCGAGCTCGTGCTGCCGGAGACCGGCGTCTGCACGCGTGGAAGCGTCGCGGCGGCCACGCTCGCGACGGCCTGCTGCGGCGGCCCTCCCAAGGAGGATGCATCGGCCTGTTGCGGCGCCGACGAGGCGGCCAAGAAGACGGGAGCTTCGGGCTGCGGGTGCTCATGAATCGAATTCCTGCGGGCCAGGCTGCAGGTCCGGTCGCGGTCGTCGTTGCACTCGGCACCACGCAAACCATTGCGTGGGCCTCGAGCTATTACCTTCCGGCCATCCTCGCTGCGCCAATCGCGCGGGATTTGGGTCTTGCACCCACCCATGTCTTCGCGGCGCTCTCGGGCGCCCTCGTGATCGCGGGACTTCTGGGGCCACGGGTGGGGCATGCCATCGACACGTTCGGAGGCCGAGGCCTGCTCGCGGCCTCGAACCTTGTTCTGTCGGGCGGCTTGTTCGTGCTCTCGATCGCAGAGGGGCCAGCACTCCTGGTCGTATCCTGGGTGCTGCTCGGGATCGGCATGGGAATGGGCCTCTACGAGGCGGCGTTCGCAACGCTCGCGCGCATCTACGGCAGCAAGGCGCGACGCTCCATCACCGGCATCACCCTGATCGCCGGGTTTGCCAGCTCCGTCGGCTGGCCCTTGTCGACGTGGCTGGATGCCCAATACGGCTGGCGAGTGGCGTGCCAGGCTTGGGTGCTGATCCATTTGGTCCTGGCGCTTCCTCTCAATCTCTACTTGCCGCATGCCGCGCCCCTACGACAGGAAGCCGGGACGGTGGATCATCCTCAACTCCCCTCGCGTGAAAGCGAAACCTTCGCGATCGTGGTGCTGGCCTACATGTTCGCCGCCGTCGGGTTCGTCAGCTCGGGGTTTTCGGCCATCCTGCCGACGATGCTGGTGTCCCTGGGTGCCTCACCGGCTGCCGCGTTGTTCGCAGGAACGTTGGTGGGGCCCGCCCAAGTTGGTGCCCGGCTTCTCGAAGCGGGTTGGCTCGGTCGCTTCCACCCGCTGCTCTCGGCGAGACTTGCTACACTGATGAATCCAATCGGCGTCATCACGCTGATCCTGGGAGGTCCTCTGTTCGCGTCTGCCTATGCGGTCCTGTACGGCGCTGGCAACGGGATCATCACCATCGCGCGCGGCACGCTGCCGCTGGCTCTGTTCGGACCCGCCGGCTTCGGGAGACGGGTCGGCATGATTTCGCTTCCGGCACGGGCAACGGGAGCCGTCGCACCGCTCGCGATGGGGCTCATGGTAGAACATGTCGGTAGCGTCGCGCTTTGGGTCAGCGCTCTCGCATCGCTGTCTGCCTTCGTCGCGCTGCTGCTCCTGCAGCCTGGGCGAACCGCATGAATGCCCACAAACTCGAGGGGAGGCGAGCATCCGCAGCTTGACCGGCCGGCCGCTGATCGCGGTGATGTGTCTCGGACAGGTGGGCAACCTGCTGCCGCACGTGACCCTTTCGGCAAATCTGGCTCAACACCTGATGCCGGCATGGGGGCTCAGTGCCGCCGAAGGCGGCTTGATGGCAAGCGGCTACGCCTTCGGCTACATGCTCGCGGTGCCCCTACTGACGACGCTGACGGACCGTATCGACGCGCGCTTGGTGCTCCTCTGCGGATCGATCGTGAGCGGACTTGCGACCATCGCCTTCGGTTTGTTTGCGCAAGGATTCTGGTCGGGCACAATCATCTGGTCGATCGCCGGACTCGGCTTTGCGGGGGCGTACATGCCGGGCCTGAAGGCGCTCACCGACCGGCTCCCGGCAGGAAACAGTTCGCGTGCGGTCACGCTGTACACATCGAGCTTCTCGTTCGGGGTGGGTATCTCTTTTCTGGTGGCGCAGGTGGCGGCGGACAAATGGGGCTGGCCTGCTGCGTTCGTGATCACCGGAATCGGACCCATTGCGATGGTGATGGCGTGCGCGCTGATGGAAGCTCGCCGACCGGAGCCCAAGACAGGGCGTCTTTTGAACTTCAAGCCGGTGTTCGCCAACCGAGAGGCCCTCGGCTACATTTTCGGCTACGGCGCCCACTGTTTCGAACTCTACGGCATCCGTACCTGGCTGGTAGGTTTCTGGACGTTCGTGGTTGCGCACCAGGACGCGCCGTCATGGCTGTCGCCAGTCGTAGTGAGCTTCTTGTTTGCAATCATCTCGATGCCCGCCAGCATTTTGGGCAACGAAGCCGCGCTGAAGTTCGGGCGGCACCGTGCGATTATCGCGGTGATGATCACGTCCGCCTGCGTGGCGACCATCATCGCCTTCAACGTAACCGCCCCGGCCTGGGCGCTGGTGCTGCTGCTGCTGATCTACGGCGTAACGGTCCCTGCCGACTCTGGAGCGTTGACCGCGGGAATGAGCGCAGCGGCCGACCCCAATTATCGGGGAGCCACGTTGGCGCTGCACTCCACTGTGGGCTTCGGGTTGTCGGCCCTCGGAGCCTGGGGCACGGGCGTGGCCCTCGACGCGGCGGGAGGACCCCAGAGCGCCGGCGGGTGGTGGCTTGCCTTTATGATGCTGGCCGTCGGGATTCTCATGGGTCCGCTTGCGCTGCTCCTGTCCCGGGCGGCTCGACCGAAGAGGGACGTCCCTGCGCAATAGGGCGAAGCACCTCGAGCGCCCTGTGCTTCTAACGATTTTGATCACCTCCACCAGTGTGATCAGGGAGAGTTCCTTGTGCTCCGGTCTCGTATCTACATCGTCGCGTATGGTTATCGGACTATCGCCTTCCGGGTCTCTAGAGCGTGATGTTTTTTGCCGGAATCAGGATTCCCGAGTCGGTGAACTTCTGATTCAGATTCCATGCTGGAGCC